>JAWCLX010000056.1:0-8806 GCA_038850385.1 Bathyarchaeia archaeon
ATCTTGATCGTCTCCTTGAGGTGCGGGATATCATAGTATTTTATTGCCCTCTCGAAATTCTGCCCAAGGCGGGACCATTTACCCGATTTAGCTGGATAGTACTTGAGGTAGGCTAGGATCCTGCCAGGAGGGTGAACGTTGCCTACGACAGTGAAGAGCAGGCCTTCTTTCGTTTCTATGAAGTCTCTGTCACGATAGTCCCCACCTGCCCGAGTCAAGCTTGACACTTCTCTCCGAGCGAAGAAACCAGTCCGGCAGCCTTCAGCCACTCCAGAACCTTAAGTTTAGATATAAAGCTCTCTCTAGATGGCCTCATGAGCTCTGGCTGTAGAGTTGAGGAGTATGTTTCCGGAGCGATTCAGCTTGCGGCTTTACTCGAGGTCAGCGCACACCCGAAGCCTGGGAACGTCCATCGCACCGCTGACTTCGATGATACAAAGTACGAACACTTTCTAGCCTCTTCAGTGGCCATCGGACAGGCCTTGAGAGACGCTTCGGCACGTGGCGGAGAAATCTCCTCAGGGAAGATCAGATTCGACCAAGTCGGCGTCGGAGGGATCATCCTAGACGCCGTCTCCTCCATGATGTCTTGGCAGCGCGGAGGGAATACTCTGCTTGGATCTATACTACTTCTGATCCCTATCGCCGTCGCCTCCGGATGCGTGTGGTCGCAGCCCTGCCCAAGCGTTGGAAAGCTCAGGGAGACGCTCTCGAAAGTTACACACTCAACAACCGCTCAAGACGCGGTTCTCGTCTATGAAGCGATAAGAACCTCGAGGGCAGGGGGCTTAGGAACTGTTCAGAGGCTCGACGTTAAAGACGATGCCTCCAGAGCGGAGATAGTGAGTTCAGGGACTACGTTGATGGAGGTTTTCAGACTCTCTTCCTCTTACGACTCGATCTCTTCAGAGTGGGTGAATGATTTCAAGATAACCTTCGAGGTCGGCCTCCCATTCTTCCTTAAGGAGATAAGAGAAGGCAGAAGCTGCAACGATGCGACTGTACACCTTTACCTTAAGATATTGTCGACCGTTCCCGATACCCTACTAGCCAGGAGAGCCGGCATGGAAGTCGCTCAAGAAGTCTCCAGACTGGCTGAGGAGGCCCTATCTGCTGGCGGACTCACATCCAGCATCGGCACAGAAAAGATTGAACAGCTCGATATGAGGCTTCGGTCTAGCGGTCGAAGACTAAACCCTGGCACCACAGCGGACTTGACAGCTTCCTCATTGGCTGTCGCCATCATCAACGGGTACAGACCGTAGACCTACGGATTAACCTGGATCAGTCTCCTGACGATCACGACTGGGCGATGCGGGATCTGCTCGAGCATCTCCCAACTCACCCCTCCTAGAGGGACACCAAACCTCTCGGCGACATCCCATACAGTCTTTCCGGCACCGTCCCCTCTGGCCTTGTTTGCGATCGCTGCTACCCGTAGTGCAACCTCAGGATCAATATCTATCTTGGTGCAGGCGATCGGGGTGGATCTAGGCCTCAGTTTCAAGACCCTGCCGAGGACGAATGCTGCCGGACCTATGCAATGGATTCCCTTGATTGAACTCCGTCTTGAAGATAGATGGATGGTGCGGAAGGTATAGGTCTTGTCTGAATCCACTATCATAACTTCGGTGTTCACCCCTACTGCATCGAGCAGGCATCTCTTGATCTCTTGAGCGACCGTCGGCGGGTCCGCTAGAGGAAGGCATGCATAATAGTATGGGGCATTACTGACATCTATACCGCCCTCAGAACTGTGCCTCAATGCCTGAAGAAAGCCTGCGTGCAAGATCGCAGCCTGTTTGTGTGAGGCGCCCTCCTCAGCCGGGTACTTCCTTAGCCTCCATATGTTCACCCTGCTCATCTTGGTGAGCGGACCCAAGAAGTAACCCCACACCTTCTGCATCCAGAACCTTGTAATGAACCTGGCCAAACCGGAGGGTTCAAGAGTTGACTCATCACAAATCCTTCCTTGAGCCATCGCCAGAGCCTTCTCCGAAATCACAACGACATCACCGTCACAGATGGCGTTGCGGACGAGTTCACAGATCTCCTTGCAGTAGTCATCCCCTGGCCTCCAGTACCTTGATCTCACAGTCACTGTTAGATAGCGTGTTGGCCTCAACCTTTTTGATCTAGGTGACTGCTTCATGGCGATCTAGATGAAACAATGTTCTAGGATTTGAACTGTCGTTGCGCACGTTCGGATCTACGGTGTCGAGTCACGCTTATAGGCATGCTCATGGAGGAGGGTTCGGTTTGACAAATATGAAAGTCGGCCTAATTACGAGAAACGAGAATTCCTGGTGCTCCACCCAGCTCAAGCGTTCATTCCGGAGAAAGGGGGTTGATGTTTTGTGCTTCGGACTCTCAGACTTGACCGCTCGAGTCTCGCACAGACCAGAGGTCGGTCTCCGCGGCTTGGATCTCGTTGAACTAGACGCGGTCTTGGTCAGACCTATTGGAAGGGGCTCTCTTGAGGAGATACTCTTCAGACTTGATATGTTGCAGAAGCTATCTAGGTCTGGTTTGATGGTTATCAACAACCCTTCGTCGATTGAAAGGTCAGCGGACAAGTACAACACCCTAGCGATAATGGCGGAGCACAGGATTCGTGTACCTAGAACTGTCGTCACGGAGAGTGTCGCGGAAGCCTTGAAAGCCTTCAGATCATTTGGGGGAGACGTCATCGTCAAGCCGATCTTTGGCTCCAGGGGAATAGGGGCCGCGAGGATCTCAGACATAGACATAGCTGAAAGAGTCTTCAGAACCTTGAGATTTCACAGGCATGTGCTCTACATCCAAGAATACGTTGAGCATGGTAACTCGGATATTCGAGCTTTCGTCGTCGGAGGACACGTGGTGGCTGCTATGCGGCGTATTGCAGATTCATGGAAGACCAACGTCAGCCTTGGCGCGAAGGCAGTTCCAGTTAAGCTTTCTGAGAATCTTGAGAGAGTAGCCGTCACCACAGCGGAGGTTATCGGTTGTGAGATCGCGGGGGTTGACCTTGTAGATCACGGAGCTCAGCCAGTGGTCCTCGAGATAAACTCGCAGCCAGGCTGGCGTGGGCTCCAGACGACAACTGACAAGTCGATATCCGACTGCATAGCCGATTATGTCATTTCAAGAGCTAGATGAATCCTTGTCGAGCCACTGCTAGTGCCTAGAAGGCTCCAACCCTATCTGCCTAGCTATTTCGCGGGCAGCTACGAACGCGGGAGAATCTCCAGGCAAGTCTAGTAGAGGTTTACCGGCGATATTGAAGGAGGATACATTGTCGTCTCTTGGGATGAGGCCGGCGAACTCTAAGCCGACCTCCGCTGCTTTGGCTCTAAGCTTCTCTTCAGCCTCAACTGGGAACTGGTTGCCAATTAGGCATACCTTTTTGAAGCCTATGTGAACCTCATCGGCGAGATCTCTTATGCGCAGAGCCGTCTGAAACCCCATCCTCGATGGGTCCGTGACTATCAACATCACGTCAACGTCTCTGTCCGTTCTTCTGCTTACGTGCTCAAGCCCAGCCTCCATATCCATCAAGGTCAGATCGTAGCTCCTCGATATCGAATCTATTATGGAGGTTAGGAGGTAGTTGACGCTGCAGTAGCACCCTTCTCCCTCCGACCTTCCCATCGCGAGGAGGTCGAACCCTTCAGCCTCAACGAGTATGCTGTGAATCTGACCCTCGAGAAGCTCCTTCTTCGTCACGGTTGGGGGGATCTCGCTCCTCTCGAGCTTCCTCCTAAGTTCGTCCTCCACCATGCCGACTGTTTTCTTGACGGTTATTCCGAGGACGTCTGGCAGGTTAGTGGCTGGATCTGCGTCGATGACAAGTATCTTGATGTTTCCGCTCTCAATCAAGTGCTTCAACATCAACGCGGTGACTGTCGTCTTCCCAGACCCCCCTTTGCCTGAGACAGACACAACTAGCTTCTCATTCAACGTCGCCACCTCAAAGCGTAGGCGACAGGCAGATCAGCATTCCGATGTTGAGCCACCATCGTATATGCTGAAGATCGGGGAAATAATAAATATGACACATGTCTTGCTTGTAGCAAGTGCATATTCACGGCGGGATCATGCGAGATGCCTCGATCTCAAATACTCCATAGAAAATCTGCTTTCCACTCGTTCGCCTCTCTCATCCTCCGCCATTCAAGTAAGCCGTCGAGGCTGAACTGCTATTGATTCTGGAGAGGGGGACTGCGCCTCACAGAGCCTAGGGAAATAGCAGAGATGTCGATGTTCAAAGATATCCCAGTCGATGTCGGAGTCATCTACGAGGGAGAACGTGTCAGAAAGAACGAGATGCAAGTCGAGTTTGGAGGAACCGAGATCCCTGACAAGTTTGAACTGGTCAGGGCTAAGGCTATGGACGAGGTAGAGGATGGAAAGGTCACCGTCATAGGACCTGACATAAAGGATCTAAGTCAAGGCTCAAGTTCGCCCCTCGGCATCCTTATTGAGGTAGCTGGAGACCAGCTTGAAGAGGAACTTGAAGGCGTGGTCGAGAGGCGAATACATTACTACTGTAACTACGTTGAGGGACTGATGCATCTGAACCAGAGGTATGACATCTGGCTTAGACTCAGCAGGAAGTCCTACGAGAAGGGCTTCAACAGTTTCCATATTCTCGGGAAAGTCCTTGCGCGTCTATTCAAGAGTGAGCTGCCAATAATCAAGAAGATACAGATCACCTTCATAACAGATCCTGAGAGAGTCAGAGAATTCAAGAACAAGGCGATGAAGATATATGATGAGAGGGATGCAAAGGCAAGGGGACTCAAAGATGAGGAGGTCGATTCCTTCTACGGCTGCACACTCTGCCAATCCTTTGCGCCGAGCCATATTTGCGTGATAACGCCTCAACGATACGCCAATTGTGGTGCGATAAGCTGGTTCGACGGCAGGGCAGCTGCCAGGGTTGACCCAAAAGGGCCTGTCTTCACTATCTCTAAGGGAGAGAGCCTAGACCCCCTCAAAGGAGAGTTCTCAGGGGTCAACCAGACCGTAAAAGAGAAGTCACTCGGCGAGATAGAGCGGGTCTATCTCTATTCCGCTTTCGGCTACCCTCACACCTCATGCGGATGCTTCGAGGCGATCGCATTCTACATACCGGAGGCGGACGGTTTCGGAATAGTCCACAGAGACTTTAAGGGTCAAACCGTCAACGGCCTCCCTTTCTCGACGATGGCAGACTCAACAGCGGGTGGCAGGCAGGTTGACGGCTTCCACGGCATCTCGATAGAGTACTTGAGATCCACAAAGTTTCTTCAAGCGGATGGAGGATGGGAGAGAGTAGTCTGGATGCCATCAGATGTAAAGGAGAGGGTGAAAGCATTCATCCCTCCAGGGGTTGAGCCGAAGATCCTCACCGAGAAGGAAGCCCAGACTCTCGACGGCCTCAGAGAACTACTGAAGTCCAGGAATCACCCTGTCGTCGAGAGGTGGAAGGCCGCACATGCTCAGACTGCGATGGAGCCTGAGCCGACAAGGCTTAGGGAGGAGCCGACTCTCACACCTGCACCTTACACCGCTACCCTCGGCGTAGGCTCGGTCAAGATAGTTCTCAGGGGGGCGAAGATAAGAGTCAAGAGGATGGTCTTGAAGCTTCCGACGGAGGGTCGAAAGCATGGATGAGCGTCAAGACAGCCTGATGGAGGTCCTTGCAAAGATCCGGCCGAATCTTGCAGATCTGTTATCAAAATATCGCGAGATAGAGCTTCATGACGTGGAGCTTGAACTCGATGAGCTTGAGCTGGTCCTGCCTCAAATGATCGCGCCGGCCACCAAGACTGCGAAGCCCCCAGAAAGACCTCTTGAACTCATCCGAGAGACATTCAAGCCCGAGCCGATCAGGTACGTGACAACCATAGCTGAGGTTCGGCTCGGAGCAACAAAATCTGAGGGGGGGAGTCGAGACCGAGTATTGACTATAGGAGGCGAGACATCACCGTTGCTCCAAGACCCCCAAGCATGTATGAAGAACCCCCCAGTCATATCCTTGGATGTCTTCGACACCAAGATACCGCTGGCCAAGCCGGTCAAAGCCCATTTCGCTGAGGTACTCGAGGATCCGGCGGCATGGTCTAGACTTGCTGTTGAGAAGTTCGGATCCGAGATGGTGAACATTCATCTTACAAGCATTGATCCACTTGTCAAAGACACCAAACCCGCAGAGGCAGCCAGGACTGTCGAGAATATTCTCCAGGAGGTGAAGGTTCCGATAGCGGTGGGAGGCTGTGGGGATCCCGAGAAGGATCTAGAGGTCTTTGAGAGAATCGCCGAGATGGCAAAGGGGGAGAGGCTTCTCTTCAATTCAGTTACTCTCGACATGAATATTGAGAGAATGGCCAGAGCTATCAGGGAGAATGAACACGTCGTCATCGCCTTCACCCCTATGGACATGAACAAAGCTAGGGAATTGAACCGGAAACTCTTCGGGCTGCTGCCTAAAGATCAGATAGTAATAGATACTACGACAGCCGCCCTGGGCTACGGCCTCGACTACGCTTTCACGACGATGGAGAGGACTCGGCTTGCCGGCCTTCTGGGAGACGAGGAGCTCGCTCAGCCGATGGCTTCGGGAACCACGAATGCTTGGGCTGCGAGAGAGGCATGGATGAAGATGCCTCCTGAGTGGGGGCCGACAGAGCTACGGGGCCCCATATGGGAGGCGATCACAGCCCTGACACTTCTGCTGGCCGGAGTCGACTACTTCATGATGATGCATCCAGCGGCAGTGAAGACACTGAAGGACACTATACAGAACCTCAGGAGCATCAAGGAGTATGAACCGCCCGTTATCGACTGGGTAAAGCTACGCCCCGCGTGAGGCTAGATTGGTCAAGAAGAGACTAAGCCCGCTCGACGTGCAACGCCTCCTTCCACAGACCAACTGCAAGGAGTGTGGTGAGGAGAATTGCATGGCCTTCGCTACTAAGCTCGTCAACAGGGAGGCGACCCTGGATCAATGCCCCCCCATCATGCAGGAAAGGTACAGGCTACAGTACGAGAGGCTGCTGGCTATGCTTCTACCGCCTGTAAGGCAGGTGATCTTCGGCCGAGGTCCACGCCAGAAGGCGATCGGTGGCAAGTATGTACTCTACCGCCACGAGTTCACATACACCAATCCAACCGTTATCGCAGTAGACGTAACTGATGAGATGCCTGAGCAGGAGTTGACTGAACGTGTGGAGACTGTCCGGAACTTCACTTATCGATACATAGGCCAAGACTTGAGACTCGACGCCTTAGCAGTCAGGTCACTCTCAGAAGATCCGAAGACATTTCAGAAGGCGGTTAAGAACATCGTTTCCAAGACGGATCTCCCGATCGTTCTCTGCTCCGCTAGCCCAGAAGTTGTCGAGGCAGGTCTGGCAGCAGCCTCGATGAATACGCCTCTAGTATACGCTGCTAATACATCAAACTGGAAAGATATGGCTGAGCTCTCGATAATGTATCGAACACCCCTGGTAGCTTCAGCCCCACGAGACATGGACGGACTGAGGACTTTAGTCCGAACGCTGGTTGAGTACGGAGTCAAGGATATAGTCCTCGATCCTGGAACCTTCTCATCAGACGGCCTAGCTGCAACAGTGAACCGCTTCAGCATGATCAGACTGGCAGCTTGCCGGCAAGACGATTCCATCTTCGGCTACCCAATAATGGCAACCCCGATGGTTGTCTGGGCGAACAGAGACGAGATGTCCGAGATTCTGAAATGGCAGGAGGCCTGCCTGACGGCCATTCTCATGACGAAGTATGCTGACCTAGTCGTTGTTCACAGCCTAGACGGATGGTCCTTGCTCCCTAACCTCATTCTAAGACAGAACCTCTACACCGATCCTAGAAAGCCTGTTGCGGTCGAGCCGGGGATAAAGACATTTGGAAAAGCTGGAACTACCTCACCCGTATTGATGACCACGAACTTCGCGCTGACATACTATACTGTAGCGGCAGACATAGAGTCTTTCGGCCTCGACTGCCACCTGATGGTCGTCGACAGTGAGGGGCTCTCAGTTGAGAGCGCCGTTGCAGGCAGGAAGCTCACGGCTGAGAAGGTTGCTGACGCATTGAAGCAGACCAAGATCGGAGAGAAGGTCGTTCACAAGAATCTAGTCATACCGGGGCGAGCGGCTAGGTTGAGCGGTGAGATAGAAGAGTTGTCTGGATGGAAGGTTCTTGTGGGTCCGCTCGACTCTTCAGGACTCCAGAAGTTCATACATGAGAAGTGGTCTACGGTTCAGTAAGCCTGTGCGCATCTCGACTGGCGAACCCTGCTGGAACCGGCCTGCAGGGGGGTTTAAATTGCCGAGGCGTGCTTGAGAAAGGAAATCTCCAAGACCAGACTGCAACAGGATCGGCGATGAGGCAACTAATCCACAGAGGCGTGATGATGCCTAAGCCCTACGAGGCTCGAGGATTGCACATCTCGATCAGGGGGAAGAGGGTAAAACTTACACCGGTGCAAGAGGAGATGGCTGTTGCATACGCGAAGAAGATGGGCACTGAATACGTTAAAGACCCTGTTTTCGTTAGGAACTTCTTCACGGACTTCTCAAAGGCTTTAGGGTTGGGTGAGCCCCTCGACCAGGACGAGGTTGATCTCAGCGAGGTTATCGCGGCCGTTGAGCACGAGAAAGAGGTCAAACTCAGGATGAGCAAGGAAGAGAAGAAGAGACAGGCTGAAGCCAGGAAAGCTTTGAGAGCAGCGAACAAGGAGCAGTACGGCTACGCTATCGTCGATGGCGAGAGGGTGGAGATAGGTAACTATACAGCCGAGCCATCATGTATATTCATGGGT
>JAWCLX010000057.1:0-824 GCA_038850385.1 Bathyarchaeia archaeon
TGAGCCCTGGGAAAGCCATGTCCACCTCTCCATGCCGTAGCCTGTGTCGACGGTCTTGATCGGCATCTCAACAAGCTGCTCGCCGAGATACTTGTACATCATGAAGACTAAAGTCGAGATCTCCAGGCCTGCCACACAAGCCTCAACGTCAGGGCCTGCGTTTCCTCCTCCTGACCAGAAGTCCTCCTTATAGCTCACATCCTCTGAATTCACACCAAGCTCCCTGGTTAGGAGCTCATGGTGAAACCTTACAGTCTCATCCTTCCAGTAGACTGCCCTCTCCTTTGAATTGAATGCATGTGCACCTCCCATCTCGAAGATGGTCATGTGTCTGCCGAAGGTTTGGCCGGTCTTGTCTATGTCTGTGAATCTGATGCAAGGCTGACTTATCACGAGTGGGTTCGCAGGTGGGGGAAGGGCACCGTCAGTGACGTAAGGTTGGAAGTTGTAGATCGAGGCGCCGACCAGGTAGACGTCATCCCTCCATCTGGCCACGACCGGGTATGGATCGACTATCTTGTGGCCGTTCTTCTCGAAGTATCTCAGAAAGAGTTCTCTGAGCTGCGCCAGTGAGTATCTACGGTTGGTGGGGGGGTTACCGATGAACGTGTATCGCCTGCATGGTGAGTCGCCGCAGTCGCTGCTACTCTGACTCTGCGTCCAGTAGTTTGCTCCGCATATCACACACCTCCTTCTGGAGAAGCCGTTCTCCTTGAAGAAGGAGAGTTGGAACTCGCTGTCAAGACTAGGCAAACCTAGCACCGCCTATACCTCGTAAAGAGTGAAGGAGGAGTTATGCAGGATTATCAGGTTCTCTGGATCAG
>JAWCLX010000057.1:834-8787 GCA_038850385.1 Bathyarchaeia archaeon
CCGAGTCCAGCCAGAGCCTCCTCTTCCTTCTTCTCCTCGGTCTTCTTTGCCTCTGCAGGCGCTGCAGTAGGCGGGACGGCTGGCGATGGTGCTGCAGGGGGCTGGGCTATGCTCGACGCCTGCTTTAGAACATCATCGATCTTTATCTCGGAGAGCGCAGCTGTGAGCGCCTTGAGCCTGGACTCGTCAGCAGTGATCCCTGCCGCGGCGAGTATCTTCTTCATGCCGGCCTCATCGATCGGTTTGGAGGCTGCATGGAGCAGCAGCGCCGCGTATATGTACATCATGCTTCTGTTCCTCCGCCTTTCCCTCGCAAATTCCTACACGTGCTATGAAACTCTACACTTAAGGATTTCCTTTTATGAATCCTCCGGCTTGAGCCGTAGTCAAGCCGCCCCCTTGAACGTGGCCACCGCCCTCTCCAGCATAAGCATCTCAGCATGGGCGGTCTTGACGATCTGCTCGATAGTCTCTCGCGTAGCATACTCTGAATGTACAGCTAGGGCGTATGCTTGCTGCCAAGCCTTCCTGAAGATCGGCAGTGCACTCTCAGGCGTAAGATAACAGGCCTCACAGGCCAGACTGAGGGCTTGCATGAAAGACTCGGAGATCTCCTGTCTGAACTTTTCAAGGTCAAGCGCAAGCATGTCTTTTTCTAGTATAGTTCCTCTATCGTAGGCAGCGATCAGAGACGTGTCAGGACAGACGCTAGTTTCGCAGAGATCGTCTCCCCTCTCCTGGCTACCAGAGTATCCCTGGAGATCCATATGCTCCCAGACTCGATCTTTGTAGGGATCTTCACCTCCCCGAACTCGCTGATTATCGGCCCTGGCGGCAGGCCTGTGTTCCCTGCTGAGACTATGATGTCCCCTGTGGCGACGTCGCCTCCTTTGGCAGGAACCTTCACCTTGTTCTTGTTCAGGAAGAGGATCAGCTCGAAAGGATTCATGTCCGTGAAGAGGAGGGCTACTGGGCCGCTGAGCGAGTCGACGAATCTCTTTAAACCCTTCTTCTTGGCCTCAAGCTCTTCACCGGCCTTCTTGAGCAGGGTGTTCTTGACGATGAGCATCTGTGCTCTGCCTCTCAGGGTCTTTCTCATCTCTTGGATCTGCGTCGATCTGACGCCGTGGAGGTCGGCTGCAGCCATGACTTGATAATCGGTCATCGCCTTGATCACCTTCTGCAGGGCTTCTCTCTTCTTGTGCTGAATTCTCCTCTGAGGCATCAACGCCACCTCTAGAACGGGATACTCACCGGGCTCTCCATCGTCGTCTTGATCATCACGGCAGATATGTTCCTTTGTCCGCGCTCAAGCTTCCCCTCCACTGTCGTGAAGGCTGCCTGAATGTTCTCTGCGAGTTCATCGTCAGACATCACTTCGCAGCCGACCCTGCACTGTATTACGGGCTGGTCTCTAACACGGATCCTGACCGTTCTTCTAGCCTGCTCGATAACTTCATGTATCGACGCATCTGGACGGACAGGTATAGGCATCTTGCCCCGTGGACCCAGCGTCGACCCTATCGTCCTGCCTACCAGGGGCATCAGTGAGGCCTCGGCGATGAAGAAGTCGTACTCATTCTGGAGTCTCCTCGAGGCTTTCTTGTCCTTTGCGAGTTCTTCAAGGTGCTCCTTCCCGATCACTAGGTCTGCCTTCGCCTCCTTCGACTTTAGGGCGAGGTCACCGCCTGCGATGACGCAGACCCTGACAGGCTTCCCTATCGGATGTGGGAGTACAACCGACTCGTTCAGTCTATTCTCAGGCTTCTTCAGATCTACATCTTTAAGCTTGATTATGAGCTCCAGAGATTGGTTGAAGTTTCTTCTCTCATGCCTCCTCAGTTCATCTAGGGCTTTCTTCACGTTCTCTCTTGTAAGCGGCAACGCTCACCCCTCTGAGTTTGTACTGTAATCCTGGAAGGTGACTATTACCCTCGCATGAATCGCGTTAATGAACGTTTTGCACCTTGAGCTTGAATCAGCTGCTCCGCCAGCATCAGGCAGAGTTGGTGTAAGCCCCTGTTCTCAGCTCATCCTCACTCAGGCCTGCTTGAGCAGCGAATCATATCTCCCGCTCTCTACGTCCTTCTGGACTTCACGAGGATCCTTGGCATCAACGGTCACACCCATACTCACGAAGGTCCCCAAGATCTCCTTCAGGGCTGCTTTAACGTCCCTCGCGTAGCTGCCCGCGATCTTCATACGGGCTATCTTCACCGCCTGCTCGATCGATAGGTCTCCTATCTTCTCTGCCTTAGGGTTTCCTGAACCCTTCTCGGCCCCAAGTTCCTTGATGACCAGAGCCGACGTTGTTGGAGTTCCGATCTCAACATCGAAGTCTTTCGTCTCGACATCGACGATGATCTTGACTGGGACCTTCATCCCTGCATAGGCCTTGGTCAACTCGTTGATCCGGTTTACTATCTGGAGTACGTTGACGCCTAGGGGCCCCAGTGCAGGACCTAGAGGCGGACCGGCCGTTGCCTCCCCACCATTGATCAGAGCCTCAACCTGCTTCTTTTCCACCATCCCCTTCACCCTTAGCCGCTGCTATCCTCCGCACATAGTCTGCATGCACAGTGATCGGTAGAGTTGCAAAGCCTTCCTCAAGCAACTCTATGGTGACCTCTTCCTTGACCTTGTCCATATGTGTGATCTTGGCTTTCAACCCCCTGAACGGCCCAGCGATCACCTCGACCATGTCAGAGTCCCTCAAATCCTCTATCGTCGGCTTGGAAGCTACGAAACGCTCAATCGCTGTTATCTGGACTGTTCCCCTAGTCTTCGCCCTGGCATGCTTGATGCCTGATATGGCGTCGTCTACGACATGTGGACCAGAGGCCTCGACGAAGATGTAGCCTTTGATAGCGTCTGATACTAGGACCGAGTATACTGGAAGCTTCTTCATGAGCGCCTTAGATGTCAGAAGCTCTGCCACCGTCCTCTCCTGCCCCCCAGTCGTACGTATCGAGAAGATCATTCGCTACTCATCTCGACTGGGGCCTCTAAGCCAGCCCTGTCCCTAGGAAGAGGAAGAGGATTCTCACCATGAAGCCTATTCCCCCAATCAACCCTATCCCGAGCATCGATATGCGTAGGAGCAACCAAACCTCCTCTCTGGTAGGCTTTGAGGAGGCGTGGACAAGCCTCTTCGTCGATTCAACAAACTGGCTAATATTCAACTTGGAGACACCTTCAATCTTTCCTCAGAACCCTCATCCCTCAGCCCAACCGATTTCAACGCTACACGGCGAGACTGGCAGATAAACTTGCTTGTCTGTCTTCGGACCCGCGATCAGACCCTAACCCACCCCACACCCAATCCCTCCAGAGTTGAGATCAGCCTCTTTCTGGCGTCAGACTTCAGTCCCTTCCAGTCGATCGCAGCCGTCCTGCATTCCCCAACGGTCTTGCTGAATGCCTGCTCAACGACCCTTGGATCATAGTCCTCGAAGAAGTATTCCGGGATTATGTGGCCTATAGCTAGGCCTCCGGAGATAACAGCGGCCGTATGTCTTGGCGAGTAGTGGCCCCCTCCGAAGCCTACGGCTGCTGTTCCTAGACTCCGCTCTTTCGCAGCTTTGATGGCGGCTGCTGCCGCGGCTTCACCTGCCTTGAGACTCAACCATTGCTCAGGCGTACTTCCGATCTCTATGAATGTTACAGGTTTCTGAAGGCCCGTCGGACCGTGATGTGTAGCCTCAAGTGAGACTGAGTATCCAAGCCTAGCCTGACTTGAAGACTCATGGAGCTCGATGAGTGCTGATCTCAGCCTGTGCGGGTCCGCCCACGCCAAGGTTCTCGGCACCCCTCCAGACTCAGCCTGCGGTCCAAGGTTACCTGGAGCATGAGCTGTCAACGTCGGTCTCCCACTCTCACTGCTGTGACGGGACAAGCAGATCACGGATTCGATGCAGCAGTCAACCTCCAGCCCTCGAATACTGGGGATGTCTGCTTCGATGTAGGTGAGTATGATATCGTCTTTCTTGCACCTGACGCGTTCTCCGGAGAGCTCCACTTCTCTGAGCCCGAAGTTCCTGACAAGTATCCCTGCAATGTTTGCGGAAGCCGGGTCTGTAGTCGATGCGAGTATCAGGACGGTCAAGATCTTGCAAGTCCAGTTCAGCTTAACCGACGGAGGAGCAAAGCCAGAATACTCTTCGCTGTATGCAATCGATTCTCGGCTTGGTCCCAGACTGCAGACCTGGGCCCATCGATCACCTCTGCCGCAACCTCTTCGCCACGCCTGCAGGGGAGAGGATGCATGAAGATGGACCCTGGAGGGGCTGAAGATAGTAGTTCGGAGTTCACCTGGTATTCTGGCAAGAAAGTTCTCAACCTTTCCTCCCTCTCAGACTCTTGCCCCATGCTTACGAAAACGTCTGTGTAGACTACGTCAGCGCCTGAGACGGCCTGTCTTGGCGATCTCACAATATCGACGGTCGAGCCTGAGATCTCGGCGTTCGCTCTGGCGTACCCGATGAATTCAGGATTCGGCTCGTATCCATGTGGGCAGGCGACTGTTATGTCTAGGCCCATCTTGGAACATCCTATCAGAAGTGAATTGCAGACGTTGTTGCCGTCCCCTATGTAGGCGAGTTTGAGTCCTCGGAGTCTCTTTCTCTTCTCCCAGATGGTCATGAGGTCAGCAACGATCTGGACTGGGTGGTTAAGATCGGATAGACCGTTTATCACGGGTACAGAAGAGTACCTAGCCAACTCAACCAGGATCTCATGGGAGAGTACTCTCGCGACTATTCCGTCAACGTATCTGCTGAGCACCTTCGCTGTGTCTGCGACTTCCTCGCCGCGTCCAAGCTGGAGGTCTAGCCAGTTCAGGTAGAGTGCATGTCCGCCGAGTTGACGTGCAGCCACTTCAAAAGACACTCTTCTCCGTTCACGTGGGGGCCTAGCCCAGGTGATGTCCGGGTAGAGGGCTTCTGAAATATCATCGCCAAGCACTTTCCCGGGAGCAGCCTACGGCTCGGCTCCTCTTTAAGTGCTCTGGCAAACCTCAAGATCCGCCACACTTCCTCAGGCGTGTAGTCTTGCAGCGAGAGGAAATCCCTTCCCTTCAGATTCATCCTTTCACCAGACATAATCCTGAAGTGTAAGAGGACATAGTTAAACCCGGTGCACCAAGAATCCTGAAAGGCGATCTGGGTGGGCTGTAGACTTCTGAGCCGTAGTCAAGCAGCCTCGAACTCCACCCTCAAAGTCATGCCGCTGATCTCCTTCGCCAGCCTCCGTGCCAACTCTAGGTCGACAGGCATATGCTTCGGTCTCCGCCCGTGAAGTATCACTTTAGTCTCAGTCGTTTCATCAGGCAGCCAGACAGTATTTATGGTGAGGATCGAGATCGGGCTGAAGAGGTCCTCTATGAGCTGTCTGGAGTCGCCGCTGTACCCGAGGACTTTGATTCTGCGACCCATCTTCTCAGCAAGCGCCCGGACGATCTTCCCCCCTGAACTCAGCATCTTGCCCACGTCCTGTTTGCTGACCAAAATCGCGAGTACACCTTCAGACTCGACCGCCCTCTCGAATGAGACGTCTTGGAGTATGGGATACTCCTTCTCCAATTCAGAGAGTATTCTCACTATTCTGAGGTCAAGCTCTGTGATCTGGCCTTTTCTAAGTTTCTCTTCGCATCTCGGACAGAGAATCCCGCTTTTGACACAGAAATTGTCCAAGCTGGTTTTTACCAAGACGTTTCCCTCCAGACATGATGGGGAGGCCCTCGGTCACATGCCCTCGACCCATGGTCTCCAGGAATCATGCTGCTTGCTGTCCAGACGCCTCCAATTCGGTTAGGTTAACGCTGAGGCGGCCAATAAATGCATTATGGTCATGAGGGGTTTCGAATTGAGTTTGCAATCGAGCCGGGCTGGATGAAGTAAGCTGCAACACCTGGAATGAAGAGATTGCAGCCGTCCTCTGAATTCATGCTCAAAGGCTTCACCGAGATTGCAAGGTCATATAGAAGCCGTAATGCATCATGGAAATGAACGATGCAAGTCTTAAGTTAGACCTTGAAGCCCGAATAGGGTTGGGAGCGATTTTGAACGCTGATCCTCTAGGCACATGGCGGAGGACACATTACTCCAACATGGTCAGGCCGGAACTGGATGGTTTAGAAGCTACAGTCTTCGGCTGGGTCGAAGACGTCCGTGACCTCGGCAGCATAGTCTTTGTGACCTTGAGGGACAGGGAAGGATCACTTCAGGTGACTGCTACACCAAAAAGTACGACCATCGAGACCTTCCAGAAAGTGAAGAGTCTACCAAGACAGTCAGCCGTCGGCGTGAAGGGTACTGTGGTGAGAAGGGATGAGGCTCCGAACGGAGTAGAGATAGTCCCGGAACAGGTGAGGCTCATCGGCCCGGCTAGTCACCCACTACCGCTGGACCCAACTGGCAGGGTTCCAGCAGAAATTGACGTTAGACTGGATGCTAGAATACTAGATCTGAGAAGACCCGAGCATCAGGCGATATTCAGAATCAGGCATGAGATCACTTCTGCAATCCGCCAGTTTCTGTCGGACAGAGGCTACATCGAGGTACATACACCCAGAATAATTGCAGCCGCGGCCGAGGGTGGAGCCTCACTCTTTCCAGTGGAGTACTTCGAGGAGAAGGCGTACCTGGCTCAGAGTCCTGAACTGTACAAGGAGGAGTTGATAACAGTCTTTGAGAAAGTCTACGAGATAGGAACTTTCTTCAGGGCTGAGGAGTCTCATACTAGGAGGCATCTTAACGAATTCATCTCCGTCGATGTTGAGGAGGCCTTTGTGGACTACACTGATGTTATGAGGCTGCAGGAGGAACTCCTAGAGAACATGCTGGGAAGCGTTGAGAAGAAGTGTCTTCGACAACTGGAACTCTTAGGTGTGAAGCTGCCGGAAGCCAGGCTGCCTCTGAAGAGGTACACCTACTCCAAACTGATAGAAGAGCTTCAGGGGAATGACTTCAAGATTGAGTGGGGTGAAGACCTCTCCACCCCCGCATACCGGATCCTTGGCAGACTCCATGAAGAGGAGTTCTATTTCGTGACGGAATGGCCTACGAAGACTCGGCCTTTCTACATTAAACCAAGCCCCAACAAGGAGATCTGTGAAGCCTTCGACCTCATGTATGAGTGGATTGAGGTGACCTCAGGCGGCTCACGAGTAGACGATAAAAAGCAACTGGTCGAACGCCTCACAGAACAAGGCCTCAGTCCTGAGAGTTTCGACTTCCACCTGAAAGCCTATGACTACGGAATGCCGCCACACGCTGGATGGGGCATGGGCCTTGACAGGCTTGTCATGGCTCTCCTTGGACGGGAGAATATTCGGGACGTTGTTCTCTTTCCAAGGGACAGGTCTAGGCTCAGGCCGTAGCAAGACTGTCAGAGGCTACTTCGCTCCAAGTTCACGCTTCTTCCATCGGAGGTCTTGGCTCCGGCATCTACGACACCGATATGCTGAGGCAGAGTTCCTGACCCCGCATTTTCTGCAAAGCTTGTAGAAGAGCCTGTGCCGTTGGGCAAGCTGCTTCTTCACGATGTCTGTTATCGGCAACGGCGATACCTTCAGCCGCAGAAGAGACCAGCTGGATATAATATACCTTTTGCATCCTGAGCCTTTCAAGCCAAGTAAGGGTTAGGGAACACCACTCAAAAGATTTCGGCGATGGCTACGGGCTGCTGAAGTTTAAGTGCTCCTTGCGCTATTTCTTTGCAGGAGTATGGCGGGTTAGAACTTGAGGTTGGAGAAGCTGCTGGGCTCAATCATGATAGCGGTCGGCGTCACATGCCTACTGGTAGGCGTTTCCTCAGAAGCGAGAATGATGAGTGCCTACCTCCCAAATCTTGAAGAGGCTACAAGGGAGGAGTTAATCTACTTCTTCTACGCTTCAACACCACAAGTACTGCTCTGGTCCATAGCATTTGCAACTTTCTTTGTCTCAGGCATAT
>JAWCLX010000058.1:0-4448 GCA_038850385.1 Bathyarchaeia archaeon
TCGCTTTCGCTGAGCATGTCGACTTTGTTTATGATCCTTATCGTCTCTATTCCAAGTCTGTGACCGGTGGCGAGCGAGTACAGGTATATCGCTGGCAGATCCTGGATGCCGATGCAAGCGTCAAGGATGAAGACGCCTACTAGATCTCTGTATTGTCCAACGATCTTCGGCCCAGCCATCTGGAATGCGAAGACCTCGAGTTGACCCGGCGTGTCTATGAGAGTGAAGTCTGCTGCATACTTCGGGATCTCGGTCTCGCTAAGTTTTTCCATCGCCCTCACCATCGCCCCTCCTGGACCAAGCCTCTCGCTCCTCATGATCTCCTCGACAGTGAATCTTTCTCTTATGTCGAAGTCACATTTGTATGGTAGAGACAGGCAGCCAGGGTCGAGGTTGAGAAACCTGACAGAATACCCTTCACCCTTCAGATAGCTTCCAAATTCTCCTGTGAGCGTACTCTTGCCGCATCCGGCAGGGCCCAGTACGATAACATCCATGCCTCGACACTTCGCAGGGCAGAATCTTGGCTTCGCGCACTCCGACTCTTAACAGTTGAGCCGACGCCCTCGCATGCCACCTTGCCCATCTTAACCTCTACACCGGCAACGGCTTCCCTGAACAGATTCGGCAGCTTACCGGCTATACGATTCTCGAAACATGAAGAGCTCGACTCGCAGTCAACTGGAAGACTGACCGCGACCTGAAAGCCGCTTGTCACCAATCTACCAATTGTCCGCTAAAATCTCGAATAGATCATTAGATGACGTGACAAGAGAGGCTGAGCGAAATCTTCAGCTGCACATTGGGAAGATATGGAGTGATCGCTCACGCTACCCATCAATTGCAGTATAATGCTTCAGACCCTGTTAATCTCTTTTTGAACTATGCTTATGGAGTGTTGGAGGGGGTATTCCGTAGGACAGTCAACATTGTCGGCTTGGAGCCACCAAGCGGTTTTCTATGACTTCGCTTACTACCAGACTAAGCAATCACTAGTGTATGATTTGCAGGAGCCTTTCAGATGGCTTTGTGACGTTGCGACAATACGGGCTTTCGAGTCGGGCTTGATTGACTTGAGGGCTTCTACTCTATGGGTGATGATTACCGCTACCATTTTGATGAGGAGGCTAAGAGACGGATTCTGGATTTCTTGAAGGACCAATCCAATTCCGGTGTCCAGTACAGAGGGAAGGTTTGGAAATGGGATACGGTCGCTCTCAAAAAGACGGAGGAGCTGGGTCGTTTTCTGCTGGAGAAATCTCAGTCATTAGGCTTCACTAAGCCTTATCCAAATCTGGTGAGACATGGTAGCTTGAAGTTGCGCAAGCGGATATCCAAGTTGACGGAGTCAGGCTAAGGAACTCGGCATTAGCAAGAGTACCCTGCACTATCTGCGTAAGCATGCTCGACAGGAGAAGCCATTCAGAGTATATTAGAAGATTGCTTGTAAACTGATTAACTAGACTGGTGAGCATGGCTAGCAATATTGTGTGTGCGACCAATAGTTATACACAAGAAAAAAATGTTGACGCTTGTTACGCTGAAAAGATTAAGGAATAGACGTAGAATACAACATGCAAAGTTATGTCTTCAGTGACCAACAGCAGTGCTCAGTTGCAAGTCATCCGTTAGCTATTTACGAGGGGGGAAAAGTTAGGCTGAGACTTTTGTTTGATTCTATTCTTCAAGCTTCTCCGGCGCGAATGTTCCTCTGATTAGGTCGGGTCTCACTGGTGAGAAGACCTCTATCGCAATGTAATCCTCTTTACTGGTGACCTTGAATGAGTGCGGCATATTTGGCGGTATCAGGATGGTGTAGTCCTTCCTGACTGGCACCATTCTTCCACCCACTCTGTATGTGCCCTCTCCTTGGAGGCAGTATACCATCTGTTCATGAGGATGTTTGTGTTCAGGGATCTCCGGACCGGGATGAGTTATGGAATAGAGCATGGTGATTCTCTCACCACTCCCGACAACACGAACATCGCAATTGGGATGGGTCTGCCAGAAACTGATTTGTGAAGTGTCTATTGCCGACATACTGAGCGCCTCCTCATACGTACAGACGATCGCTTAAAGCATTTGTGAATCGGATGCGTGCCGCCCCTCAAATCTGGTGAGCTGTCAGTGAGAATAGAAAAAAACTAGATGAGAGGACAAGAAAGATGCCCGGAGATGCCCAGAAGATTTCCTCGCATATTCGTCAAAGATACGTTCGCTCTTACCAGCCATGAGTTTCGTGGCGAACGCAGCAAGCCACTGTTTCAGGCTGTTCATAGCTGGTGTGTGTTCCAGGGTGAGCAGGAGGATTTGAACCATAGTTTTTTGTGTGTGTGGCTAGAGTGGTGCGGCCGCCGGGATTCGGACCCGGGTCGTTGGCTTGCCTCGGCTAAGCGGTCATGGAAGGCCAATGTCCTAGACCAGGTTGTCCTGTGCCCCTTTCCTGATCTGTCTTGGGGGCATCATCTAGACTACGGCCGCACGCCGGTTATGTTGCGCAAATGGGAATAAAGGGTTTTGCAGATTAGGTCCCTGAGGCGGGTCCATTTCATATGGAGCTAGCTGAGAATATGTGAATCGTGTGCTGGAAGCAGGCGGGGATTAATGTGATGAGATGCATTAGGTTGGGTCGCGTACCGGGACGGGGTGAAAGGGCTTCCTGATTGTTTGTTCTTGTTGTTGGCCTACTGGGCTTTGGCGCCTGTAGAGAGATTGGAAGTCATGGTCGAGGGTGCGATTGCGTCTTTCTTCGGGATTAGGAGACAAGGGTGCTTACGATCCGTGATTCAATCTGAGTTCAGTTTGTGGATGGTTATGAAGGTCTTCAGCCTTACGCTCTCTCATGCCAGGGATGTGGGCATCCCTGTTCCGTTACGTCCTAGTCTACTGGGTTTTGGTTGCTGCTAGAGCAACTGGGGAAGGGGGGAGTGGTTGAGGCGCCATAACTTTCACGTATCAAAAGCTATTTACTTTATTTGTGTCTTCCTAGCTTGCAGTGCAGTGAGAATTCCGGGTGTATGTCTGGTTGAGTAGCGAGAAGAGTCTGAGGTTCAGAATTAGGCGTGGAGACTATGAGGTGGAACTTGAGGGAGACTTCGATTATGTGAGTGAGCGGTTCGAGCGGCTTCTGGAGAGTCTTCCCAAGGCCCAAGCTGAAACTAAGCCGACCCAGAGGACTATTTCTGAATTCACGGAATCGGAGGCAGATTTTGCACCCTCGCTTAAAGGGATAGTCGAACTTACGCCAGAGGGTAGACCGAGGCTGACGGTTCCTGTCGACACGCTCAAGGCTAAGGAGGCGTTGGCGCTTCTTTTGTACGCGGCTAAGCCTGCTGCTATAGATTGTGAAGAGTTGAGTAACCTTCTGAGTTCGAGCTGGAAGACGATGAAGCCTGAGGCTGTTCGGGCTAGGGCTAGTGAGCTGAGGCGGGAGGGTCGGCTGGTCGCGGAGGATGGTCGGTACTCCCTTTCAGGTGCTGGTGTTCAATGGGTTGAGGGTGAGGTGTTGAGGAGGTTGAGGTCATAGTCCTGTAGTTTCTGCTTTACGGATCCTTTTCATGTTGCTGTTATACGTTACGTATACTTTCTACTTTACGGCAAATCTTATATACGCTAGACCTCATTTATCCTCTGGAAGCCACTTGAAGGTCAGACTAACACTCCACAGAAGCTACGGCGACATAGAACTCGAAGGCGAGTCCTTCGACGAGGTCATAGATCGCCTCAAGGAATTCCCAGAGTGGCTTGAGGTCATAGACAGCATGATCTCAACCCAGTCAGTCGCTGCAGGCGAGAAGGACATCCTCTCCGGAATCGTACAGATCACCACTGAAGGCCCAGTCCTGACTGTGACTCGGGAGAGACTGACAGACCGTGAAGCAGTCGCCATACTACTGTACGCCATGGACCCTCAGGGAGTCAGGCCTAGAGAGCTCAGCCGCCTCCTCAGCCTGAGCGGCTTCCTCTCAGTCGGCTTCGCAAGCAGGCTGAGCGAACTGAAACGTGAAGGCCTAGCCTACAGGGAAGGCGACGCTTACAAACTAACAGTCGCAGGGAAGAACTGGGTTGAGAAGACAGTCAAATCCATGAAGCCAGGAGGGATCCAGTCTGAGTGAGAATGAGCAACTCGAAGTCACGATCAAGTATAGAGACTTGGAGAAGACCGTCAGAGGAGAGGCTGACAAAGTGGTGAGGGAGGTAATCAGCTTCATCACAGAGAACATACCTAGACTCGAGTTCGTCTCGAAGCTAACCCTCACAGTCGACGAGGAGCAGTTCCTCGAATCATGCTCAAACATAATGAAGCTAACTCCTGAAGGAGTCGTTGTGACAGCCTCAGTCGACGAGCTGACAGACCGTGAACTTATCCTCCTACACCTCTCAAAAGCACACTTCGGATACATCACCAAGAAGCTCGACTCAGAGAGAGCCCTGATAGGGGAGCTGAT
>JAWCLX010000058.1:4458-6270 GCA_038850385.1 Bathyarchaeia archaeon
AAGCCTGCAGGAACGATTGCCGGCCGGATAAGCGAGATGTCTGCGGAAGGATTAGTGGAGAGGGTGGGGAAGGGCGAATACAGGATAACGACCTACGGACTCGACTCCTTCATCAAGAACGTCCTCCCGAAACTGATTACGTGAGGCCTAGAGGATGAGTCAAGAATCAAAGCTGAAAGTCCAGATAGAGCATAGAGGAATCAGACACACCATAGAGGGGGAGCCTGAGAAGGTCCTGAGGGCGATAAACCAGTACATCTCCGAGATCTATCCAGCCTACGACATCGTATCGAGACTGATCTACAGCCCAGACTACCTCACCCTCCTGGATGAAGTATCGTCATTCATCAACCTGACCAAGGACGGCCAACCGATACTGCTGAGGTCAGACCTGCCAACAGACCAGGCTGTCGCAGCGATCCTGCTGGCGATCCAGGCAGCTTTCAAGCTTGGAACAAGAGCTGGAGATGATGCACAGGTAGCAGAGATCGCCAAGGCAACCGGCAAAGCGCAGAAGACCATCCAGAACACGCTCACCGAGATGAGCAGAGCAGGGATAGTGGAACGCATCGGGAAAGGAAGCTACAGGCTGACGACTGCTGGATTAAGGGAGGTCCAAGAGACACTTAAAACACTAAGGGAAGCGGGGGAAGGAGGCTCTGAGGGTGAGCGAGGAGAAAGAGTCTAAGATGAGAGCAGGTGCGGCGGCCGCAGGAGTTTGGGGGCAAACTCCTAGTTGGGGGGGAACAGTTCGACACACCGCACCCAAGAGATAAGATCTGAGGCTCCGAGGATAAGTAGATTACTCCTCGAAGACTCAAAGTCGACTCTACTCCCAGATGTTCTGCTGAACCTCAGCAACGAGTCAATGCGGACGATCCGCGGAGGCCTCTTCGAACCAAGAGACCTTACAGCAGCCGAGGATAGGCTCGAAGAGGACCCTGAAGAAGAACCCAACATAAGACTCGCGGGAACATCGGCTCTCGATGAACCGAAGCCGATAGTGGTCAGTGGTGACAGATGCCAAGTCGTCGCTGTCGACGTCTCGAGCGTGAGGGTCGGAGAGTCAGAACAGGGCAGCCTCTACTCTCTAAGAGGGGCGATAGTCTGGAGAGGAGACTCAGGCTACAACTTCGGGAGGTGTGGGCCATTAACCTTCCACCTCAACGACGAGATCGCGAGGACCCTGAGCAAGAAGCCGCCCTCAAGTGAACACTCATCATACTATTCCTGGTCCCCCATCACTGATCGTATCCTGGCAAGAATCAGGAACACTCTGGAGAGGTGGATGCAGAGCCTCGCCTGCTCCAGCATATCGGACGGCATAGTGCTTTTGGACGGTTCGCTGACCTCGGGAACCCCTGACAACCCCACGGCGTATCTTGAAGGTCTACTCGCAAATTCGAGGGAGAGAGGCAACACTGTCATCGCATTCTCAAAAGATACAAGGCTCTGCTTCTCAGGCAGAAAGATCACACGTCTGCTGGAGAAGGCCGCGCCGCCGTGCATGCTAAACATCGACAGACTGGTCGGTCCCCAGTTCCCATCGACACCGGTCAGACTTCTGGGGAGAGTCTACGTCGCAAAGATCGCGCAGCAAGGCCTCACGTTCAGGGTTGACATTGACCGGAGACTCCAGGAGGAAGAGGCGCACCGAGAGATGGGGAGGCTTATCAGTTCAGACTTGGTTGAGCAGGGATATCCTGAGACCCTCAGGCTGGCTCATATCCTCTCAACCTTCACAGCCAGCGAGGTCCTCGCTGTCCAGAGGCACCTCTCCATAACGTACGGCCTGAGACTTGCGCCGCGGAT
>JAWCLX010000058.1:6280-8742 GCA_038850385.1 Bathyarchaeia archaeon
TTTCAGGAGGGCTCTCTTCGGCCCCTACGGAACCTCGACGGAGGCATCATAGTTGAAGATCTACAAGAAGCAGGGGGATACTGTCCAGATCATCTGCTCTCCTGAGGAATCTGTTGAGAAGGGTGACTACCTACACATCGAGGATAGAAAATTGAAGAAAGGCCTCATAGTTCAGGTCGTAGACATACAATTCGCGAATCTCCCAGGAATACTGGAAGATATGCTCAGGGACGTCATGACCGAGGAGTATGTTCCTGGACGCGACTACGACCCATTGAATATCTCATCACAGATCGACATCCTGAAGGACACAAAGCTTCTGGTATGCAAGATCCGCGGAGCGGTCGAGAATGGCAGGGTGAGGACTGAAGCGTCCTGGCTGCCTTCCAGAACGACCTCCAGGATAGTCCACTACCCGATAGAGAGACTCGCATCCACAAAAGGCGCGAAGAGGCCGGTCACACTTGGGAGGACAAGGACGGACACACTGACAGTCGACGTCAAGATGCTTGATGGGAGACTGAACATTATAACAGGGAAGAAGGGAGTCGGTAAATCCCACCTGTCGAAGCTGCTGATCCTCAGCCTCATCAAGAACGGAGCCCCATGCCTGATAATAGACATCAACGGGGAATACGTCAACCTAGGTCTAGGCAAGGATGATAAGCCGAGCCCAGTCGCCGACAAGATATCTGTACTGAAGCCAGGCGTAAACCTAAGGTTCAGCCTCGCCGGAGTCGGCCTCAAGACCTTCCTTAACACGATGATCTACGCCCTAGACCTACCTAGAACCTCATCCAAAGTCTTCTGCAGGATCTGGAGTGAACTCGAGAAGTCCGGAAACCTGAACCTGAACTCCCTCAACGAGATGATCAGGAGATTCAGTTGCCATGAGAGTGTGAGGGAAGCGATCTACTCAAGATTCAGCACGATAATGGATCTCGAGCTTTTCACAGACGATCCGAGACTCGAATTCGACTTCGAGCTCTTCCTGGAAAGGATGAATGGAGGCCACGCCTACATAATCAACATGAAGGATGAACACTCGATAAGCCGCCGGCTGATAGTCGAGCTCTTCATAAGCAAACTGACTGAGCAGCTCTCAGAAATGAGGTTGAGGGCGGTCTTCCTATTCGCCGAGGAGGCCCACTTCTACCTTCGTGAAACGTACTGGGACGACATAGTGACGAGGATGAGACACCTAGGCATATTCACAACCTTCATAACGAATCAGCCAGACACGGTCCAGGAGAGCGTCTACAGACAGGCGGACAACATATTCATGTTCAACTTCACGAATGAACATGACTTAGACGCTGTCTCCAAGGTGGCGAAGATAGACGGTGAGAGCCTTAGACTCATCGTGAAGGATCTCCCTGCTCACAGATGCCTCGTCGTCGGGGATATAGTCAGAGACTTCCCAGTCGTGATAAACGTCGACCCCCTTGAAGTTCAGACGATGGGCCAGACGAGACACTTCTTCCAGGATTGACCGGGAAAGACTTTTAGAGCCTTCACAGCCCTGTTGTGGCTGAGTGAGGATATTGAAGAGTGAAGCCGGACCCACACATAGACAGAGGATAACAACGATCCTGAAGGGCGTAGTCGAGACGTCAACCATCAAATCAGTCTACTTCAGAGATGAACCCTCATCAAGGGCTGAGCCAGGCCAGTTTCTGATGGTCTGGATACCGGAAGTCGACGAGATCCCCATGAGCATCTCATACATGTGTGAAGACGGCTCAGCAGCCGTCTCTGTGAAGATGGTTGGCCCCGCCACTAACTCGCTCTACTTCAGAAGGAGGAATCAGCCGATAGGAGTTCGCGGACCATACGGCAGGGGCTTCAGCCTGACCAGCGGCAAGAGGGCGCTGATAGTCTCAGGAGGGGCTGGAGGTGCACCTCTAGGTCCGCTATCAGACCTGTTGGCGGCTAAGGGCCGTGAATTCACAGTAGTCGTCGGGGCGCCCGTGACAGGTGAACTCCTATTCCTTGACCGGTACAGGGCTAACGCCCTAAAGGTCGACGGCAAGGTGATCCCTGTAACTGAGGACGGAGCATACGGCGTCAAGGGACTGGCTTCAGAAGTCGCGGAGGCCGAGTTGAAAGAGAACGACTACGACATCATCTACACCTGCGGTCCGGAGCCGATGATAAAGCGGCTCCTTGATCTGGCTTATGAGTACTCAGTCCCTATCCAGGCAAGCCTCGAGAGGATAATGAAGTGCGGAATCGGGATATGTGGAAGCTGCGTCATAGACTCGTACAGAGTCTGCAGGGACGGGCCTGTCTTCGATGGGGAGGCTCTCAGAGAGATGAAGGAGCTTAACGTGACGAGGCGGGACCACGCCGGCCGGCCGGGCCCAGTGCAGGGAAGACATACTTAAATCAATGTTGACAGAGGATAAGGTGAGGTTAGGCGAAAATGCCCACACACGGCTCCTTAACAAAGGCAGGGAAGG
>JAWCLX010000059.1:0-8449 GCA_038850385.1 Bathyarchaeia archaeon
CTGCCTTCTTGTTAATGGCTATGGCGCGCGGAGTCATTGCTTACGCCGGGGCCGGATTTTGAGGCGTGTTAATGTACGATGAAAGCTATCATAAAATCAAGTGGTTTTTTGGCTGAACGGGGTGAGATTCCGGGTTTGGCGCGGAGACATTGGCTAGGCGGGGCAACGGAGGCTCCGGCAGAGTGAGGGCACCGGGGTGCCCCAGCCCCTTCAGCGAGGGAGGTGCAGGGTGTGGCGGAAAGAGCTATGGCGCTTGGCTGCACCTCGCTGTGGCTTCTGGCCCGAGGTTTCGGCGCCGGCCGCTTTCAGTCTGTGGATCTTGCTTGAATGCGGTGGCGGAGAGGGTGAAACCCCATGACGTGGGCGATAGCGCAGCCGGCCTTGTAGAGCACGGAAGGCCTCACGCCGAAGATGCGGGCGCAAGCGGGCTGGGGCGTGGCTCGGAGCCTTTGGGAAAGCTCGGGAGAATCGCAAACGGTGGCTAGAAAGTGGAGCACGTGCTCAGTCGTGGGTCAGTGCTCGAGCACCTGGTGGTGGCTGCGGAGCTTCGTAGAGTTGTGAGGCGGTGGTCAGTCTATCGCGATGGCTCATTGCACGCCCGTTTCACGGTCGAGAAGCCACGCAATTCCTGGCCCTACAGGCACCCCGAGGCATCCGGGGAAAAGCTTATGGGTGTTGACCAACCCGTTTACGCCCTCAGCCGCGAGAAGTCGTAGCCAGTGCCTACGCGCCCTCCCCCGCAGCAACGGAAGAGAGGCGTGAGCTCGATGACTGCGCTCGGACCACCAGGATGATAGGTTGCTCTTTGTCGCGCCTGAGCTTATGAGTGCCCTGATGGCAGGCAGCGGTGCTACGGCTACTAAGGCAGCAGTCTACTTCGGCAAGATGTTGGGCGACTCCCTCCACAACCCTATGACGCTCTGCGGACGGGGTGTCGGTTCTCAAGTAAGCAAGGACCTCTTCTTATCGCCTCCGCCTTTCTGAAGATGTCCAGCCCGGTCATTGTTGCTTCTGGTAGCTTACCCGGGATAGGATACTTGCTGTGGTACCCACCAGTCAGCTCCTGAGGCCTTTAGAAGGGCCATCTTCTCCTCTAAGCTCTCGATTTTTCGGAACTGCTTGAGAACCTCCCTGTCCAGCCTCATCTGCTCAGCGGCAGACGAATAAATTGGATGCCCCATGCGCACGCATATATTCTGTCGCCTCACATTCCTGCGGAACTGCTTCACCAGAGCATCGTTCCATCTCTCGCTGATAAAGTAGTCCTCGGAAGTCTGTCCTATGACAAGCGGGTTGTAGTTATCAACAAGCTGGTTCAGGGGACGGAATCTACAATCTGCTATTTGCACCTGCCACTCCCAGCACTTGATACGTTTTCTCTCCATTTCCTCAAATGGAATTTCGTGATTGTATAACATAAAAACAAAGACATCCCGTGACTTGTACCCTGCGCCTAGCAAGACTTGGATTTGCCTCTCGATGTAGCCACGTTGGTCGTATCCCCAATCCCATGCTATCCTTGGATACCTGAACCCCGCCTGCTTTATCATGCTTGCGAGGTGTGGCTTTTCAAGTAAAACTCTCCCATCCAAACCTGACTGACTCTCAACCCACTTGACTTTTCGTTCTCTTCGTAACCCAATGAGTTCATCCAATATGCTCTCCACATATGGATTCATCAAGAAGTTATTGTCATAGAATACAACTCCTGGGAGCCGTATTTCGCTTTTAATGCTCTGTTTAGGTGTGAAGCTAGGTTCGATTTGCCAGGTCCCGCAGAAGGGACACCTCCTGGGGCACCCTCGGGATGCATGGACGATCTGAAAATCGATGGGATGAGGATTTGAGTCTCCCAACAACTCGTAGGCAGGTGCATGTGACCTGGCATACTCCTCGACCTCTGGTATCACACCCTGGTAGACATCATGACATCCCGTGTATTCCTTTACCTCCTCTGGCGGTAGCAAAGATGCATAGATTCCTCCGACTTTAATGTGCGCACTCGGAAATACATTCCTGTAGAATTGTACAGCTTGTCGAACGTACTTAGCCCAATACGTGAAGAGAGAGGTAACCCACACCTGCTCAGGATCGAACCTGTTTATCTCTTCAGGCTCCCTTGGGTCCTCGCATATCCCTCTGATCAGCTTGACTTGATGGCCGTGGTCTCTCAAGTAGGTTGCTATCTTGAGTAGTCCCACCGGCAGGAAGTTCTTATGGTTCCTGCTTTTTGCGGGTATCGGGAAAGAGGGCTCAACCAGGAGGATTCTGCTCATGTCTTTCCTGCGTTTTTCGGCACACCAGTTACAGCACCGTTGATAGCGGTTGTGCCCTCCAGCAATCTGGATTCAGTCTCTTTCCAGAGCGCCGAGCAGAGCGAACAATTCTACCTCGAGTTGCTTGTAGAACGATCCTGGCTGGCTTGAAGTTGCTCTATCATACAGTAGCCTGATACCGGCGTGCGCGTACTCTTCAGCTATCCTGAATACTGCTTCTCTATCCGCTAACACGTCCGGAGAGCCAGTGTCATATATCGCAACCGCATCTATCAGTGCTTCATCTTCAGGGCGCAAGTACTCAGTCCGGACAAAACCCTCTCTAGCATCTAGGGGACGCCTTACTTGGTTTTTGAAACCAATGGCCATTGTGAAGAGGAATTGCTCTTTGTTCTCCCTGCCCTTGAGTATTTCGCTTTTTACGGCATTGTGATCATATAAGTCCCTGTCCGCTTTGTCGATTGACAGTCGATCAGGGGTCCTTGCCATCACAGCACCTCCACTTTTGCTTCGAGCTCGTCCGAGGACAGCTTCAGTTGGTACCTCCCACTGGCCCTCCCATCCAAGAATTTACTAATCTCTTCCGAGTATTCGTCGGGGGTCAGTAGCAGTACTATCTGCTTACTGGTACTAACCTCGCTGATAACCTTTCCGAAGTTCTCTCGGTGCACATCAGAGATCCTTGCGACTGGCGTGTCTATCAGGATCGGAGAGTCAAACCCAGAAGCCCGGTGTAGTGCAAGGGTGAAAGATAGGGCCAGCAGTTCTCTTTCACCTGCGCTGACCGAGCCCAGGCATTCGTAGCCCATCGAGTGGATAAGGCTTATGCTGTAGTCTGCCTCAATCCGTATGTCTTCGAACGTTAGTTTCTTCCAGAGTAGCCCGATGAATCGCCTTTTGGTCTCACCTTCTATCCTTTTTCGTGTTTCTTCCATTATCGCCTCACGTGTGCTTCTCACTATTTCCAGAGCTCGTGTGCAGAATTCCTCTTTCTTCTTCAACCCTTTGGCCTTTTGTTCTCTCTCCACTTCCTCTTTGTATTGCCTTTCCGCTTCGGCGCGAGCTCGCTCTGCCTCTTGCTTCATCGTATGCAGAGCACCCAGTCGCTCTTGGTTTTGGTCGCGAAGTTCTTCGAACCGCGTGCGCTCCCTGTACCATTCCCTTATCCGCTCCTCGTCGTACCCAGCAATCTGACCGTCAACCTCGTTCATCTTTTGTGTCAGCTCGGCAAGTTCTTGTTGATATTTCTCTATCTCGCGTGTTACGCGTTTTACCTGGTCCTCAAATTGTTCCACCCTCTGTCTAAAGTGGCGCAGGGGGCTCTCCATCTGCACAAGTCGAATCGCAATATCGGAAGACGACTCCATATCTCGAAGCAACTCTCGCACTCGATCGCGCGATGTGTCGTCTAATTGCCTACCACAAACCGTGCAAGTTTGGCTGCGAAGCGCTTCTTCCAGGAAATCTTTGCCAACAGGGGGAGGAATTTCCCTCTTTCTTCTTTTCTCCTCGATAGTTTGAGTGGCCTTCTTGATGGCAGGCCACAGCATGAGGACATTGCCGCATTCGAGTAACAGATTCTCCTTTTCGTCTTCCTTGACTTTTAGGAAATCCTTCGTTTCTTTGATGTCGGCCTGAAGTTTTTCTCTTTCTTTCTCAAGCGCTTCTATGTCTGGGATACCCTTCAGCTTTTCGTGATATTCGGCAACCTTGGCTTTTGCTTTTGCGATTTGCGTCTCGCACTCCCCGATTCGTTCCTCAATCTCATCAAGCTTGGCCTGTGCTTGCTCGAGCCTAGCTCTTGCTTGTTCGATCTGGGGATTTGCCTTGCCTGCCTCCTTTCTAAGATCATCGAGGATTTCTTTGAGCTTGCGCTCCACGCGAGTCTCTAGCAGATCGATTTGAGATATTTGGAAGACGGCGTGCCTGATGTTCTGACCAGTGGCCTCCCTAAAGTAGTTGTCCAGTCTCTCGCCATCGAAGAAGAAGAACTCTCTTATCCTCTTGGGAACAAAACGCTCTACGCAGACGTGAGCGGCTTCGTCAGTGGCTATCTTTGTATTTCCCTTCTCATCAACAAATCTCACTTCGAAGGTTGTCCCCTGACGTACCATCTGTCCATCATCGTGCTTCCTGAAAACAGCCCGTCTCGTGAAAGTTACGGGTGAGCCTTGCTCGGTCTCTGCCCGCACTTCTACTGCGACCTCTTGATCTTTGCCTGTTTCTGTCTTATGAATTGTGTTGACGTTTACGAGAGGAAGCCCCTGCGAGCTATTCGACAGATGGGGTTCATCGCCATAGAGGCACCAGTTGATCGCATTTAACAGGTTGGTCTTGCCTGTACCGTTCGTACCAACAATAAAGTGTAAGTCTGTGTCAGGCCGCTTCCGGAAAGTGACCTGCGCTTGCCGAAACTGGCGGTAGTTCCGCAGAGTAATTCTCTCAATTCTCATCGTCTTCCCTCCAATCCGCCGAATACTTATCAACTAGCTTCCTGTAGGTTTCCTTCCACCACCACTGTCCGGGGTGGTCAGCCTCTTCGTAGATCAAATCTGTCAAGAATCGTCTTATGACCTCGTCGCCTTCGCTGTTCTCTCTAATGATTTCTAGAATTCGTTCGTTAATCTTGAAATTGCTCATTTCTTCACTCCCTCAAAGCTTCGATAAACTCGGAGATCATAGCCAACGCCTGTGCGTTATTGATAGCCACTCGGGCGATTTCCTCATAGCGCTGTACTTCTTTTCTAATGATCCTCCGCTCTATGTCTCTCAGCTCCGGAGGGACATCTCCAAGGGGTGGCAAGGCAACAATGTCATATATGGTCGCTTGATTCTTATCAGGATGCCTCCTGATAACCCTTCCGATACGTTGTATGTACTCTCGTGGGTTCCCACTACTGGCCATTAGGAGCGCCATCCTCGCCGGGGGGACGTCTACACCTTCGTCCAAGCACTTCATAGCAACTAGAACCTGATATTTCCCCTCTGCGAACCTCTTCAGGAGAAAGTCCCTCTCTGAAAGGCCACCGTATTCCCGCGTGGGGGTTGTCCCTTCTTCCATTGTAAAGCGATGGGCAACGAATCCTCTCTTGTTGACGATTTGCATCACTCTATTGATCTGCTGCGGACTGCAATACACTATGGTCCATTTGATAGAGGAAGCCACCTCGTCGAGTATATTTTCCAGTACCTCGTATTTCTGATGAGCATTCTTAATGATACTCGCTCGCGCAAACAGTAGCGATTCTAGATACCTATCCCTTTCCTCGTCACTTCTTGCTTTTCCCATCAGTCTGGCTATGCGCCTTGTTCTCTCAGCATATTCATCCATTTCCTGGCCATTCAAGAATGCGAACCTCGGCACATATCTATATGGAACAAGGTACGTTTCCCCAGTGGCGGGGTTCATCGTATTGATAGCCTGTTCAAGACCAAACTGAAAGACCTCTCCACCAAAGAACTCATAGATTGCGGTTGTTCCTGCAGTGTCGAGCCACCTTTCCGGTGTAGCACTCAGGCCTAGCCTGAGCTCGTACTCGTTCACTAGGCTTTCTCTGCTTTTCTTGGCTCCTAGCGCGTGAACTTCATCAGCAATCAATAAACTCTTGAGCCCGGCTGTTTTGTGGGCTCGGATGAGGTCAACGAACTCATCTGACGTGAACGTACGATGTGTTGTTAACACAATCACTGTGTTTTTGTAGCCCAAGGTGATATCCATGATGGCGTTTGCCAGCCTATCCCTCCAACGTTTGTTGGAGCTGTCTGCGACTACCAACTCATCATAACCGATGCCGAATTTGGTAATCTCTTTTCGCCATTGCTGGACCAAATGCTGATATGGACAGGCTATCACCACCAACAATTTCTTGTGGATCTTCAATGCTCGATCTAAACACCCTAGGGCCGCGAATGTCTTCCCCGTCCCCGTTGCCATCGCGAAGATGCCCCTCATGTCATTGCTCAGCCACGCATCCACCGCATCTCTCTGATGTCGGTGAAGGTCTACTCGGCCCCTTCTTGTCAGTCTTTGATAATGTCTTTCAAGATCGATTCTCTCAATATCTGCTGGTGCGATCTCGATAAGTCTTTCCTCAACTGCGCGAGGGATGTCGATGACCCTAGCCCTGCAGGACCGATTGGCCCAAAACCTGTTGAACTTCTCAGCATCCGCTTGCACGTAATCGCGCTCTGGCGGCTCCCAGCTCCGGAACACCTTGAACTCCTCAAGGTTCTCTAGCCATCCAGCGGCGGTTTCATTAATAGAACCACTGAAACTGATGGTGTTCCCTCTAGAATCTCGCAGTATTCCCACCTTCTGGTGAAATAGGCCTCCTTGCTCAACATCATCATAACTCAGTGGTTCTCCCGAGTGTCGGTTGGGCACAGCTACCTTGATCTTCAATCTCCCGTTGGCAACCATCCAACCAAGAGCTGAAAGATGGTCTCGAGCGAACTCGTCCTCTATCTGGGCAAGCTCTTCCAGCAGTCTCTGCTGGATGATTCTCTCGGAATCCTTGAGCGAATTCATAATAATATCGAGATCGTCTCTCCTGAGCCTCGGCGAAACGATCAGCTTCATGATCCCACCGTTTCTTATGAGACCAAAGATCCCTCTCGCTGCTACAGCCAGACTTGTGGAGGAGAAGAAACCAGCTAGCCTCTGGTATTCACAGGACTGCTTGAGAGCTGGCACATAGAAATCGTGCAAGATGTCATCGAAGTCCGAAGAATACGCCTTCTTCAGGCCAAGGGTTCTCAAGTCCACGCACTACGTCTCCTTGGCAACCGTTACCAATAGGACATCGCCCGAGGCAAAAACCGTCGCCAATCTCCTTAGACTGTCAATGCTCACCGGGTTGCCTCCTACCAGTGCAATACCCCTGCCGCCCCTAACTTCGTTGGGTTTCCTCACCTTCTCATAGGCCGTGGAAGGTCGGCTCAATGCGCCTGCATGTCTCACCTGTTGAGCTTGCTAATGCGAGTAGATTCAATTCCCCTTCAATTCCCCTGTGTCTTCTGTGGGGTCGAAATACCACACGAATGCTCGCCGCTCACAATCTCTCGGCCGGACCTCAAAAGCTTTCGCCGCTCTTCGGGACGCCGGTGCGAACCATCATCGTCCTCAGATCCTTGCGTGCGAACAACACTGCTCGGCCTACACATGCGACCGGAAGGAATGCCAAAGGCGCTGGTCCCTTGCCCAGCTGGCCAGATGCGCCTCCCTGAGCTGTTGGGCCACGAGCCTCTGCACAGTGCTTTCGTGCGCGTGACGCGCCTCCGGTCCAAACTTCGGATTCGTGCAAGGTGTTTTCGCGAAAAAAGCCACTGGCGGCGCCAGTATGGGAAGCACCGAGCGCGATCGGCGCTATCTGGCATCCGCCTGCGCCACGCCCGTCAGGCGCATCCTTCCACTGGGTCCTTTTGATTTTTCGCTGACGGTCCTCAAGCGACCTTAGAAGTGGGTTAACACTGGTATGAGCTCTTTGCGGATCGCGACGATGGGCAGGCGCCTGGGCTCCCAAGCGTCTCTTAGCACTGAAGCACATGAAACGCCTGCTGCAGTGCGCGCATGCTCTCTCGGTCTTACCGCTGAGGTGGCCCGTGCGTATCGCACTGCGTAGGTGACACGGCAATCTGTGCTTGTGCGCGAGCTGAGTCAAGGCTTGTTCCCCCAACCCAAACGTGACAACTTTATGGCAGTGGCAATATAGGTAAATGAGGTCTGAATGTCAAGCAAAAAATGGAGGAAACCGCGGAAACAGGCTCCTCTCTCGTAATGCAGCGAGATGTTTCCCCAAGTTGCAGAAGACGGTTTCGCTTTTTTCCACGGGAACAAGCCTACACTCTGCCACAGCTTGGCTCAGCTTCCACCGTCGTCAGATGAACAGCCCCTCCACAGCCACCCGCTTGCGCTCCACGCGCCGGTACGAGGGGTCTTCTTGGTCACACTACTTAGAGGCGAAAAAAGTGTTGACTTTGGCATAGATTCTGATAAATTTGAAACAGCCCATGGAGCTGGGCAGACCGAGCGCATAGTGGCCGACCAGAATTGACATGGACAAAAAGCAAGCACAGGCCGATTGGCGGACGCGGACGCCAGAAGGGTACCGCTTTCTGAGCAAGGTGGACGAAGAGCCGCTCTGGAGTCTGACCCTGGCCGAGGACGAAGCAGG
>JAWCLX010000060.1:0-8276 GCA_038850385.1 Bathyarchaeia archaeon
GACGCTGCAGAGAAGCTTGGCAGAAAGAAGCCTGTATGTATACATACCCCGCTGCGCACAGGATTAAGAGGCCGCATCCAGACGCAAGCAGGGGAATTCGACGAGGACAGGGAGATGAGTGTACGTATAGGTTCCAAGATGTCGAAGAGCGTAGAGGGCAGCGCCATACTAGTACACGACTCGCCGGAAGAGATAGAACAGAAGATAAGGGATGCCTTCTGCCCGCCGAGAGAGTCAAAGGGGAACCCGGTTGCGGAGATCGCGAAGTACATAATATTCCCTGAGAGGGGAAAAATCAAGGTCGAGAGGCCTCAGAAGTATGGTGGAGAGATAGTCTTCAACAACTATGAGGACTTGGAGAAGTGTTACCTTGAGGGTTCGATACATCCACTGGATCTAAAGGAAGCCGTCTCTCGGGAATTGTCTGAGATCCTTAAGCCTGTAAGAGAACATTTCAGCAGAGACCCGAAAATCCTCGAAGAGATGAAGAAGATAGAGGTCACGAGATAGCGGCTGACTTGAACGCAAGCCTGAGACGTAAACTTGAGGGGATAGAGCGAACACTCAGCAAGGTCACCGCTCGATCCCAAGCTGGAATCCCTGTAGTTGTTGAGGGGCAGAGGGACAAGGAGGCTCTGAGGCGACTTAGGGTGCATGGCAGGATCGTCTGTCTGAAGTCGACTGCAGAGGGCTTCCACGATTTCGCGGCCAGCCTATCTAGGTCCCGAGAGGTTACCGTTTTGACGGACTTCGACAAGGAAGGAGCCCGGTTGGCGGCGAAGCTTGTAGATGAACTGACACATATGAGGGTCAAGGCCGATCTTGCAATCTGGAAACAGCTGAAGGCTCGCTGTAGGCCTGAGATAAAGGCTGTGGAGGAGCTTGCAGACTACGTTGAGAAACTTAGGGAAGAGGCTGCAGCCGACTAGACCTCAAAGGAACAATTAATAAGTCTCATTGAAGAAGAGAATGCGCTGTTCACACTCACATCATGGAGTGGACTAGATTGGAGGTTACATGCTCATGCAAGAGACTGGTAAGCTTACACCAACCACAAAGTACGTGGTTAAGGCGAAGTTTGAAGTAGAAGGTGTTGTTGAGAAGCCTGACGTCATAGGAGCTATCTTCGGGCAGACGGAAGGGCTCTTCGGTCCTGAGCTGGACCTTAGAGAACTGCAGAAGAGCGGAAGGCTAGGTCGGATATCAATAAGGCTAGAGTCAAAGAACGACCGCACTACAGGCGAGATCACGATACCTTCAAGCTTGGACAAGGCCTCCACAGCCATAATCGCCGCAGCGGTGGAGAGCGTAGACAGGATAGGGCCGTGCAACGCCAAGATCACTCTTGAACCTATGCAGGATGAGCGGGACGAGAAACGCCAAGCGATAATGTCTAAGGCGAAGCAGATACTTCAGGGTTGGATGGTGGAGGCGACTCCGAGTACCGACGAGTTGATTAGAGAGGTTACGGAGGCCGTTAGGCCGGCGGACGTTGTCAAGTTCGGTCCTGAGGAGTTGCCTGCAGGCCCCGAGGTCAGCTCAAGCGGCTCCATAATACTCGTTGAAGGCAGGGCAGACGTCATAAATCTGCTTAAGTGCGGGATAAAGAATGTCATAGGTATCGAGGGAACGAAGATCCCGCAGACGATCATTGAACTCTCCAAGACGAAGGAGGTCACGGCCTTCCTTGACGGAGACCGTGGCGGCGACCTCATCTTGAAGGAGCTGATGCAGGTGGCGGAGCTCGACTGGGTTGCTAGGGCCCCGACTGGAAAGGAGGTTGAGGATCTGACGCCTAAGGAAGTGATGAGGTGCCTCAGAGAAAGGGTTCAAGCCGGAAAGAAGGCTGAGCCGACCCCGCCGCCTGCTGCTCCTCCACAGCCTCAATTCATACTGGATGCGGTTCAAGAACTTAAGGAGACTCTTGAAGCGATAACCTTTGACGAGCATGGAAATCCGAAGAGTAGGATGCCTGTCAGTGAGCTTGCGGACAAGCTGAAGGAGTCTGAGGGTGTGCACGCCTTGGTCTTCGACGGCATAGTTACCCAGAGACTGCTCGACATAGCTGAAGAGAAGAAAATCGCGATCGTTGTTGGAGAACGAATCTCCAACGTTGCAAAGAAGCCTGCCAACATGCAGATACTGACGTTTCAAGAGGTCCGTCAGGCTCAGTCCTGACCCATGTACCTTGAAAGGCTGGAGGCACCTGTACCGGCGAGCACATCATCCTCTTCGAGGCCGAACATTCCAAGTACTCTCATCGCCGCCGGCAGAACCTGGCTTGAGACATAGTATTCAACATCAACCTCGTCTATCGAAGCCATCAGGCAGGGTTTAGCCCTCTCATAGAGTCTGCCTGAGCCTTTAACTATGACGAACCCGATCTTGTCTCCAACCCTCAGGTTCCATCCATCACGTAGCAGAGTCCTAGCTGCCATAACATGAGGAGTCTTGACGCGGTAAGCCTCAACCGGCTTTATCAGCGTCTTCCATAATATGAAGTCGGACAACGGGACCTCTCCAAGCCTCATCTTCTGAATATAGGTTCGAAGGAACTTAACCGCCTCCTCAATACTCTTCCTAGAAAGCACAAGCTCCAGGACCCTCTCCTGAGCAAGCTTTGCAGCGTTAGACCAGTCGCCTCTGACGGCTTCGAGGCCGACTATGTCCAACGTCTGGTCCGGTAGGAGGCCCGCATACTTCTTCTTAGCCTCGGTGAATAGGACTCGTATGTAGGTCTTATCGACCTTTATCTCCATGCCGGTCTCAGATTCAACCTCTCTCAGAAGCCTCTCAACCTTTGATCTATCATGCTTGACGAAGACTGAGTCTGTGTCAGCGTAGATAACAGGTAGACCCAGACTCTCAGCTCTCTGAAGAACTTTCCTCAGAGTCGCTCTCCCAAAGGCTGCGGCTGACTCGGCGACTTCACGGACGTACCATCTTGCACCTACCCATCCAGCGTACCCGTAGCATGCGTTCGTGACTACCTTGATGGCCTTCTCCCTCTCCTTCAGTACCTTGTACTCGACGCTAGTCGGATCAGCCTTTTCGAGTCTCAGCCTGACATCCCTCCGGACCGCGATAAGATATTCTAGTACGCGCCTGTAGAATCCAGGCGGCTCCCTCCTGAATCTGTAGCCTACCTCTGGTGCAACGATAACCTCACTGCCTGAGACACTCTCGTCTCCGATGTAGCTGTCAGGTGAGAGATTGTTTATTATCATGAGGTTTGGATACATCGATGTGAAGTCTAGCACCGCTACGTTGTCATGGAGCCCAGGCTTAGGCTCAAGGACTATAGCTCCCTGATATGGGGTGTACGGCTGCTCTGTCCTCCGCGGGATCAGCTCATTCAACTTGTAGGCTTGCATCATGAGGTATGAGTCAACCCTGTATCCAACCGCTGCTGCGGCGACCTGGTCAAGAGGCAGTCCTGTAACATTTGACATCTGGATCACGGAGTCGAGCAGGATCGTGCCGATCTTAAGGGAAGCCTCCACTCTTCTCTGCTGGTTCTCGAGCAGTGATCTCCGTCTCTCCAAGCTTCTCCAAAGCTCCCCTGTATGAGCATCTTGGAATTGGTCGATATTCCCCTTCTCGGCCACTTGGAGAAACTCAGCCACAGACCCCAGTGTCTTCAACTTAACCTCAGGAATATCCTGTGAGACATCCGCCAAGTCTACGTTTGCACGTCCGGTGACGGAGATGTGGCCGTAGACGCTTCTGTGAGGTTCTAAACCCATCCTGTCCACTGGCAGTCTAGCCTTGTGTCTCCTAGCCCGTTCTATAAGGTACGGCCAGTCGAAAGTGTTCTGCCCGTAGCCTAGAATGACATCAGGATCCAGTTTACCAATCCTTGAAGTGAACTTCTCCAATATTTTACTGTCGTCCCCTCCATCAGAGACCAGCTGCTCTATTCCCCCTTGAGGCGATGCAATAGTGATCGCTAGGACAGGATCTCTGCTCGGGTCAGGACTACCCTTCTCAGCCACACATAGAATCGAAAAGGCTAGAGTTCTGAGACTAGGAGTCTCAAGTTTCTCAACATGATTCGGCGGCTTGACGGCCCGATAGATCTCATCCACATGGAAGTCCGGCCTTGATACTCTCGAGGCTTCCACATCATACCAGCCTGATGGACTCACACTGTTCTCGAGAATGTATCTTGTGGCCGGTCGAATATCATCCTCAAGATGCTCACCTTCAAGCAGTGTCTTGCTGAAGAGCCTTGAGTACTTCTCAACAGCTTCTGGAGTCTTGCAGAAAACCCTTAAGGCCTTCACACTCTTCCCAAAGTATCTTTTGCCTACCAGTTCGACCTTGACGATCTCTTCATGTTTCATGCATTCAGCCTCCACCTTCCTTAGAGCATTTTCTAGGTCTTTCTCTTCCTTCGGTAGAAGGTAGAAGCAAGGTGTACCTTCCGTGACGACGAGGACAGTGCGGCCGAAACCATCTTTCCCCCAGAGTCTTATCTCTACATTCTCTCCGACTACCTCATGGTTGATGTCCAGAAGCCAGAAGAGCATAATGGGCTAACCTCCACCACAGGTCAGGTACACTATGGTAGAGGTCTCCTAAAGCTTGAGGAGGTAGAGGGCTGCATCATCTTCTTTTCCATAGTAGCCTTCTATGCTTCCAGTAAACTTGAACCCTGCCTTCTCATACAGTGATCTTGCGGCGACGTTGCTTCTTCGGACTTCCAAGAAGACTTCCTTGATTCCATCTAGTCTCAGTCTCTGAATCAACGTATATAGAAGCTCCGAACCTACGTGTCTCCTTCTGCAATCATTCCTTACAGCGATCGACAGGATGTGAGCCTTTTCCCTGCGTGTCTCTGCGATGACGTATCCTAGAACCCGTCCCTCCTTCTCCGATACGAGAAATGTCTCCGGGTATTCTTCTGCCAGCCGCTCGAAGTAGTTGGCGGTGAAAGGTTCGGAGAAGCTTGAATCCTCGATCTCGCAGACCTGACTCAGGTGATGTGGCCTAAACTTGGTGATCTTGGCCGAAACCTCTCTCTTCGTCTCAGCTGAATTCAGAGAATCTCTGTTGGTCTGCATCGGTGACTATCAAACTAAACAATGCTTAAATAGAAATCTTAGGATTCTCAGACTGCAAAATTGGAAGGTGAGGCGGCCTGTCTGAGAAGAAGCCGGAACGGTGGGGTATAGCAAACGTGTACTCCTCATTCAACAATACGCTCGTCCACATAACCGACCTCAGCGGAGCTGAGACCGTGGCTCTGAGTTCAGGGGGTAGACATGTAAAGGCCGCCCGACTCCAAGGGTCACCGTATGCAGCTATGCGTGCCGCCGCTGTCGCAGCCCAAGAAGCCAAGGATAGAGGGATCTCTGCCATACATATCAGGGTGAGAGCGCCGGGAGGACACGGTGCGAGAACTCCTGGACCCGGAGCTCAGGCCGCGATAAGGAGCTTGGCACGCGCCGGTTTCCGGATTGGCAGGATAGAGGATGTGACGCCGGTGCCCCATGACGGCACACGCCGCCCAGGCGGCCGGAGGGGCAGAAGGGTCTAGGTCACTGCCCCCCATACTTCAGATTAACTCTGCGTCACAGTGAGAGCAAGCGACTGTAGTGAGACTAGTTAGAACGCTTGAATCTAGTATTCACGGTGATTGGCGAGTACGAGGGTTTTGATGAAGCTGGCTTTGTAGGCTAGATTCCTCGGGATGGATCTTCTTGGTGGCAGGAGCAGGCATATCAAGTGAAGTTTCGCTCAAATCTCGTCTAGATTATGGAGATGTATTCTTCAGGAAGTTGAGTTAAGCCGCCAAGTTGCGGGTCGAAAGTGAAGACTCCGAACTGGTTCACTGATGTATCGACTATGAGTGCGATTACGTGGTTTGAGAACTGTTGCAGTTTTGCATGTGTCTCGATATCTATCGGTGACATGAATACTCCGCTGCCTAGATGGGAGTGGTACCAGCCAACTATTCTGCCTGATATTCTGTTGTTTATGATGTCGTCGGCGACTTCAGCCAGGATCTCTGGAGAGAGGACTGAGAGGGATCGGCTTGCGCTGGAGGTTCCGTTGATGGCGTCAGTGACCATCAACTGACCATTGATCATTTCTCCTATGAGCAGACCTATCTGTTCATAGGGGACACTCATCTCTGCTCTTATCTTCTGCAGTGCGTAGTTGCTGATGGCTACAGGGATAATGGCTTTAACCCCCATGTAGATTATCTTGACCGCCTGTCAGGGCCTGTCATACTCACCTAGGTTAGAGAAATAAGCTTTGGTCTCCTTCTCAGTAGATCGATTATTCTCTTTGTCTGGGGATCCCTTATTCTTCTATATGCGGAAGTGATGAACTGCTTAAGCCTCTTCGGCTCATGGGTCTGAGATGCATACTCGAGCGCTTGAATCGCCATCTCAAGTTTGTCTGCGCTCTTCGCCAGCCTCGCCTCTCTAGTTCTCAATGACTGCGCCTCCACCCATATTCTGATATACAGATCTTTGAGGTGTTTAGGAAGCGGTTCGAGTAACTGCTGGAGGGCAGCCTCCTCACGTCTTCTAGAGTCTGCAAGGCCGCCTCTCCTCTTCTGACTCGGCGTAAGGTCTCCTGTGACCGTCTCTGCGAGGTCGTCAAGGAGACACATTCTGAGGATCTTCGCAGTATCTAGCCCTTGGAGGTCGCTGAGGACCATCGAGATGACCGCTGTCCTGTACATGTGCTCTGCTATAGATTCAGGTGACTTGACCTTTGCTTTCTCTCTCCATCCGGTACGGATGAGCCTCTTCGTCCTGCCAACTCTATTAGCGAATCGCAGTATATTCTCTTCGATAGTAGACATGTCTTCTCCGATCTCACTGAAGCCTAGTTCTGATCATTGTCTCTATTTCACAGCAGCCAAGCGATTGGAGGTCTAGGATGCTCTGTATCTTAGTATAGCCGCTATCCCACCGAATGACTCCTTAAGCATCACACCCTCATCAGTCTCGGTCGAGATCACCTCGACCTTTGCCCCTGCTCTCTCAGCCTCATCGACCAGCTCATCCAAGAGATCCCTGCTCTCTTCAACGGTGACGTTCTGGTTAAGGCACTTTTGACACTGAGCTTGGGAAGTCTCCCTATCAAACTTGACGATTTCCCGTGGATCGATGAGCCTATCTTCAGTGTAGCCGCAGTTCTTGCATCTGGTCCTAACACGGGCCAAGTTAAGTCTCTCTGTGAGGAGTAATGTGTCTACTAGGCCGTCCCGAAGGTATCTTCTCACCTCGTTCTCCCCATAGGCGGCTAGGCCTGTCTCGTGACCGATTTCGTACAGAAATCTCTGAACAAGCTTCTTCTCTTCTGCATAGCGGACTCCACGAAGTATCTCACCGCTCTTCTCGACGATCTCCTTTACGCCGCTCCTGCCCACGTATGACGTGTCGAGTGTCGCGATGATCTTGTTCTTAAGCATGTAGTCTAGATATTCACCTTGCTCGAACTCGTTCTTCGTCGGGCCTGGCCCGCCTATTATGATCCCTTTAAGACCTGGGATCTGTCCGAGAATATTGTTTGCGTGACTTCCGACTCTCTTGAAGTAGTCGTTGATTGCGGCCTCACGTATTCTCTCGAATCTGCGGGCTGACTGGCCTCCTGCCCTGTGTTTGCCTGGGACACCTGAGGTCAGCTCCTTAAGGACTTCCATTCGCCTTCCTTGGAGCGTTGCGATCGCAGCCTCATTACTATCGATCACGATCACACCGTAGGTCTCCCTCTCACGGAGTATCTCCATGAGCGGTTCAATGTGAAACCTATTATCGCATCTGTAGAAGTACACGTTTATGGCTTTAGGTGGGACGAGAACATAGGTCTCCATCCTTTCTGATCCGAGTCCGTTCTGAGGGATTGCACCACAAAAAATGACGAGTCCTGTCTCCGGAGGTTTCTTGAAGAGCTTGAGTCGTTGGATCGTTTTCTCGATAGCGTCTTGAACGTTCTTTCTGGTCGTTCTCGACTTTATGTTTGAGGCTGTTCCATGCTCCTCTCTGAGATTTGCCATGACCTCATGTATCTGCCTCTCAGGAGGGATGTAGAGGGAGATCAGCTCTGTCCCTCGGCCTTCCTTCGAGGCTAGTGTCTCAAGCGTCCTCTTGAGCCTGTGACGTGAGACAGACTCGGATGATTCCACTATTCTTCTCCTGGTGAGCGTGTTAGAAGAGACGTGCTTTATATTAATCGATCCGTTTTCTTAACGCTTTCATGGATCTAGTCAACATGTCTGAAGAGTGTGCATGCACCCTCCCACTCAATCCATG
>JAWCLX010000061.1:0-6087 GCA_038850385.1 Bathyarchaeia archaeon
ACCGTCGCCTTTGGAATATTCGCCTACGCACCCTTACAGGTGATATATCCTGCTGCAGAGGCGGTGGCTAAGATCTTCATGGGGACGTGAGAAAAGATGTTGACATGGCCTATAGACCTGCTCGTGCTGTTCGCTATCACAGCTCCGATAGTCCATCTGGGTGGCGCGAGAATGAAAGCCAGAAGACTCATCGATGGTTGGGCCGTAGCTGGTTTCACCCTATCCCTTCTCAGCCTCTGCATTATGTACAGGGAGGCCTCAGGGAATGTGTTCACGCATTACTGGGCAAGCCTCCAACTTCGGGGAGCTGCTCTTCTTGAGATAGATATGCTCAGCATCTTCATGGCCGGGGTCTTCATATTCATCGGGCTACTCACCGCCGTATACTCGATAAGGTACATGGACCGTGACACCGGCCGGGGCGGATACTACACTCTACTGCTACTGATGGTTGCCGGCATGGTTGGCGTCACGTTCTCAGGCGACTTTTTCACCTTCTTCCTGTTCTGGGAGCTGATGTGCTTGACATCGTACGTCCTTGTAGCTTTCAGAAAATCAAGATGGGAGCCGATTGAGGCAGGTTTCAAGTACTTGATCATGAGTTCAGCTGGGAGTGCTACAGTACTCTTCGCAATGTCGATCCTCTACGGGCTTACAGGCTCCTTGAACTTCGCATACCTAAGCACTACGCTATCAGGAAATCCTGGTCCCTGGTCCATCATTGCTCTGGCAATGACGATCATGGGTCTAGGCGTGAAAGCTGCGATGGTTCCCTTTCACACGTGGCTGCCTGACGCCCACCCGGCAGCTCCCAGCTCTATCAGCGCGATGCTCTCTGGGGTGGTGATAAAGACAGGGGTCTACGGTCTTATCCGAATACTGATACTCGTATTCGCTCCAGCCGCTTACAGTTGGCAATTGATCCTAGCGGTCTTCGCGGTTCTGACGATGACTACCGGGAACCTCATGGCGCTTCTGCAGTCAGACCTGAAGAGGCTGCTCGCCTTCAGCAGCGTCGGCCAGATCGGATACATCATCTTCGGAATAGCGGTTGCCAGCGTCTCCGGCTTGACTGGAAGTCTCTTCCACGTGATGAACCATGCGATAAGTAAGGCGCTTCTCTTCCTCTGCTCAGGAGCATTCCTCTTGGCCGTCGAGAGCCGTGACCTAGAAGAGCTTGCAGGAATAGGTAGAAGAATGAAGGTGACGGGTCTGACGTTCATAATCGGCTCGATGGCGCTGGCAGGTGTACCGCCACTTAATGGCTTCCAGAGTGAGTTCATGATTGTGTTATCAGGCCTTCAGAGGGCTGCCTCGTACAGTCCGTGGTATCTCCTCTCAGCCTTGATGATTCTGAATATACTCTTCTCAGTTGGCTACTACCTGCGCATGATTCAGGTGATAGTGCTTAGAGAGCCCTCATCCATAGCCTCCAGAGCCAGGGAGGCGCCGGCGCCGATGATCCTCTCGATGGCGATACTTGCAGTCCTATGCGTTCTCATAGGTGTGTACCCAGGCCCGTTCGTTGACTTTGCGAACAAGGCAGCACAGGCCGCATTCAATATTGAGGCGTACGTTAAGGCAGTAGCAAGTTAAGATATTCGGTTCCGCCTAGATCACTCCGGACGCTCTCGCAGCATCACTCATGCTCCCATATCAGTAGACTCGGTGAAGCAAGTGGGAGGCGCCTCCACAGATGGATGTTGACGCCTGCGAGAAACACCTCGCCGAGTGGCTCTCAGACTATTCTCGACTCGTTGTGGCAGGGGTTGGCAACCGGCTAAGAAGCGACGACGGGGTAGGTGTGGAGGTAGCTTCCAGACTGGCCGGAAAGCTTCCCCCAGACACCATGGTTGTAGACTGCGGTCCTGTTCCGGAGAGCTATCTGGGTCCCATCAGCAGGTTTCAGCCCTCCCACATACTATTCGTGGACGCCGCAGACCTAGGTCTGAGGCCAGGGAGTGTTCGGCTCATAATGCCAGAGCAGATCACAGGCTTAAACGTATCAACGCACAATTTGCCTATGAGTCTTCTCACAGAGTATCTGAGAGGTCGGGCGAGAGTGGAGATCGCTTTCCTCACAATCCAGCCCAAGAAAACTGAGTTCGGCGAGGGCCTATCGCCGGAAGTCGGTGATTCTGTCAGGAGAGTCGCGGAACTTATCGAGAAGATTCTTGTGAGGAGTGAGGAGAGAATCTGAATCCGTGAATCCGGAACGGGAAATCGTATACTCGAGGGTCAGCGTCTCAGCCTGAGGTAGTCTTCTTCCCGGTCTACGTCCTGCAATATTTCAGGCGAATCGACTTGGATATTCTCAGTATCTTCTCTGTGCCTTTCTAGGAGGTCTCTTGCCCCTTTATCTCCTGAGAGTGTGAGGAGTTCATCCTTGTACTTTCTTGATATTATGACGGGGTGGCCCCTAACGGATCCGTAGACCGGTGCAACGATCCCGGCATGCGTCGCCGTGTACCTCTCGATTAGGAGGTTTACTATCTCCGCTTTGATTAGGGGCTGGTCTCCCAATGCGATCAGGAAGGCATCCGTGTCAGGGTCAGCGGACTGGACGCCGCATCTTATCGAGGAGCTCATTCCTTCCCTGTAATCCTGGTTGAGGACAAGTCTGGTCCGGGATTCTTCGACCCTGAGCAACCTGCAGAGCCTGTCAGCATCATGTCCAAGCACGACTATGAGCTCATCAATCTTTGAGCCGAGTAGGTTCCTGACGGTTTCCTGCAATATCGTGGATTCCCCAAACTTGAGATCCTGCTTTGTCCTCCCCATTCTACTAGATTCGCCTGCTGCCAGCAGGATTGCAGTGATCAATGTTCCTCCCTGAGCAGGTGTGGTTGCTTTCGCGGCCTATTAGATCTCGCTTTTGCCCTAAGATGCTTGATAGCTTCGAGGACGCCTTCGCCTATGATCGCTGAGCGCTCAGCGACCATGAAACAGCGCTCCCTCTCGTCTCTAGGATCTACATCCCCTATCTTATGGTTCTCTTTGACTGCTAAGCCATCCCTCATGATCCCTCGCAACACACCGCTGACATTTGCCTTGACCTCCTTTCCACCAACGGTCGCCACTACCTGCCCAGCCTCCACGTGATCTCCAATTGAGACAAGTGTCCTGAGTATGCCTTCTCCTGGTGCTTTGAGAACTCTCTCATGAGTCATTCCGCCTATGTCACATGGGACGCCGTGGAAGGGCTGAGCAGCCCCCTCATAGTAAGGTCTGCCGAGGTTGGGTCCTTCACTCGTCTCTACTACAGCATCCACGTCTCTGCCTGCTTCAAAGCCAGGACCAAGGCCGATGACTATTGGCGCATCGCCTATCTTCGTTCCAGTGTTACGTTTAGCCATTATCGCGTCGACGAGTACCTCTGGTTTGAGCCTGTGACGGATCTCTGCCTTCGGATCGACTATGACTGGGATCTTGCCCGCCGCTATCGTAGCTTCGATCTCTCTTGGCTCTGTCCTTTTCGCACGTATCCCCTCAACTTCCCATTCGCCCTCATAGACGGCCTCTGAGAACGCAGCGCCCCTCCTCTCAGTCGTCGTTTGCGCGATCTCTGTCATGACAACTCTGAATCCATTCCTGAGGAGGGCTTTGGCTACGCCGGTCGCAACGTCCCCTGCGCCTTTCACAAGTACCGTAGGATGCGTCGTCACGTCAGGTTCAACCTCTCCCGAAAGGGCAAGTAGGGTACCTGCACGTATCACATTTGAAACAGAGGCCATGACCGAGGGAGATTATATGCTTTCGTGTTGTATGTTCACCGGCCAAAATTCTTGGCAGGACTAGATCTAGAATCGTTGTACTGTAGTACATCGCGCAGGCAGGGATTCCCAGCAGAGGTGTCGCGCCTAGGTATGAGAGCATGAACATGAAGCCAGGCTGGACTGGGGCGTCGTACTTCTCTACGTCAGCCTCCGCCTGCAGCGCGCTTCGTAGAGTTATCTCATCCGGATCAACCGCCATACCTCCAGTGGCTATAGTAAGATCCAGATTCTGCGTCCTCATGTTTCTGATCTCGTCTACTATCACGTCTGGATTGTCTGGCACATGTACTATCTTCGAGACCTTGGAGCCCAGTCTCTGGATCTTCTTCTCCATCACTGGGCCAAATTCGTCCCTTACAAGGCCGTGGTAGACCTCATTCCCAGTTACTATCAAACCGACTCTCTTCTCTTCTAAACGTATAACGCTAATGATCGGCCCACCACTACGGCTTATCTGCGTAAGCCGGCTGAGCTTCTCCTCTTCGACGAGTGGAAAAATCTTTGCAACAGGCACCTTCTCTCCGGCCTTGACTAGACGGTTCATATGCTGCGTCGCAACCCCCAGGCCGCCTATCCCATTTATTTCTTGAAGTCTGTCAACATCGACTTTCAGGATACCGTCCCTTTCAGTAAGAACTACGGAGCTGCCTTCACTCGGAGGCTGTGTTCTTGGATTCCCCCCGGATACTGCTGCAGCAAGTCTCCGAGCACCCTCCTCCTCATGAAGCTCGCCAGGCTCAAGCTCCAGTATGTATATGTGTTCCTTGCCAAGTCTTCGTAGCTTCTCAAGGTCTCCTCCTTCTATTGTGTGCCCCTTCCTGAATAGAGTCCCTTTATACTTTCCGAGTCTAGTTATCTTGGTTATGTCGTGACTTGGTACCTTACCTACAGATTCCTCGAGTGAAATGATGGTCTTCCTCAGTTCCCTCAACATCCTGCCATGCTTCTACATGATCAATGAGTGCTATGGGTGCGACATCGTATCAGCAACCCTAATCAGATTCCTCATCAGACTGCTGTAACGCTAGGTGTTGAACTAGTCTAGCAACCTTCATGTTTATCTCCCCAATCATTCTGTACAGTTGGTATGCTATTGCGAAAAGCACGACTATGGAGAATGTTGTCACGAAATGTATTGGTGTCGCCATTCCAAGCATCAGGGTGGCTCTCACGTACATCTGCGGAAAGATGCCTGTAGCTGCGAGCCCGAGCCAGACAAGCATCCAAACAATGAAGGCGGTCAGCCTTAACCGCCCCCTTCTATACTCCCTGATAGTGTAGGCGGCCATAGCCGCACCTACAAACAAGGCGGCGAATCCGTACGGCTCCAGCATAAGCGTGGACCTGCTTGATTCTCCGCTACTTAAGTCTTAGTATATTATAAAGTATCTTCACCGCATCCTTGATTCCGGCGCCTCGCACACGTTTCTTGAAGTATAACGCCTTGACAGGGACATGCGTCATTCGGACCCCTCTTCTGGACAAGAGTATCAGCATCTCGGAAGCCCAGCCGTAGTCAGTTGAACTATAACTGATGATCTCAGCGACTTCACGTGTGAAGGCACGGAAACCTGATTGCGAGTCTGTCACTGTCGTTCCACACGCCAGTGAGGTTAGCTTCGAGAGAATCTTGTTGCCCAGTTTCTTGTAGTGCGGCATCTGTGAATTCTCTGCATGTAACCTCGAACCTATGACTAGGTCGGCCTTCCTCTCCAGCAGCGGAGAGATTACGTTCGGGATCTCGCCCGGGTCATGCTGTCCATCCGCATCTAGGGTTACTATGATCTCGGCGCCATCACGTAGAGCTAGCTTCAGGCCGGTGGAGAGAGCTGCCCCAACGCCCAGCCTCGTGATATGAGCCACAACTTTCCCACCTGCTTCCCGAGCCGCCTTAGAGGTCATGTCGGTGCTTCCGTCGTCGACTACCAGCACTAGGTTTGCGTGGTCTCTTGCCCTCTTAACCACTGTCCCAATCGTCGTCTCTTCATTGTAGGCTGGAACTATACAGATCACCCTCAATCCTGAGGCACCGGTCCAGAGGCTGCGTTCCACACAATCTCATCCCTCGCAATGTAAACGAAGAAAAACATTCCGACTTGAGTATAGGGGAAACGGTTTGGCATGCTAGGACGGAATGAAGTTAAGGCATCTAAGAGCGTAGTTGAACGATGAGAGCAGGATCGTCATCATAAATAAGCTTTGACATAGCCTCCCCCAGCCGTCGCCTTGTCCGAAGATCTTCTGTGAGGTCCCTTGCATCCCGAGGATAGCTAAGACTTGATACGGGACCATGTACAGCAGCCTCCATTGC
>JAWCLX010000061.1:6097-8162 GCA_038850385.1 Bathyarchaeia archaeon
TCACTATCAACATCGAGAACAAAAACAAGCCAAAGTTCTTATCGAACCTTCCTGCGACCGCCAGTCCTGCTATAGCGAGCAGTATCACTACTGGGTTGGCGATGAATCCGCCCACGTAATACTGCATTGTGAATGCAAACGACGCGGAAAAATTCCACAGGTTGCTGACATTGATCGAGGCCAAAGCCTCCTTGGAGAGATGCACAAACTCCCCGGTGGAAAAGTGCATCAGGATCAATGTGAGGATAAGTAGGTTCGCTGTGACAATGATGATGCTGGATTTCAATATTCGATCCCTGGGGAGGTTGCGATGACGCGTAATATGGCATAGGAAGCGCAGAAGAACGAATGTCGAAAGAGAGGTGAGAATCACCGCCCAAGTCCAAGCATGAGTAACGAGGAGTATGAAGCTTACTACAAGGGTCAACACAAGTCTAGGAGTTGACTGCTGCCTCCACAAGGTTAGCAAAAGACCAAATAGAAGTGAAGCCCAGCCGAGAGCGAGCCAGTTCGCGAAGATGCCTGCGTAGATCCCGACCGTTGTAGCGATCGAGAAGAGTGCAAGGAACGACGATAGTATAGCCAGGAGGTTGCTTCGCGTGACCGTTCTGACAAGGAATAGGGTCGTCACCGCAAGGAAGGCGGCTGGGACGGCTGGGCCTATTCTCACCACGACATCAACGGGAAGGGATGTAAGACCGGCGAGAATGTAGAGTATGAGCAGGTAAGGCATTCTACTCGCCGCGCCGTAGCTGGATGCTAGGTAGTCCAGGCCGCCGGATGCTGACATCGCGAGCAAGTTCTGGTAGTACCATGGAGTGTCAACTCCAATCAGCCGTCTTGCATAGACATATGGATAATAGACGAGGAATACTGCGCAAACCGAGACTGCGACGACGGTCAGTAGCCATAGAAGGCCCAAGCGGCGGCGCGATAGGATCTTTTGAGGTGGACGTGTCACAGACGATGTAGAAATGGATGCTCGGTCCTCAAGCTGACCTTTCCGAGCAAGCTCGCTCGGAGGCTTGGTGAGCAGCGACCTCAAAGCAGTCTGAAGAATAGGCATCCAGATCCAGGTGAACATCATGACTACAAGGGCGGCCAAGGTCAAAGGGTAGAGGAGGCCGAATAGGTTCATCTCGAGCGAGGCAGCTGCCCATCTAGACTCCCCATCAAAGGGTACATGAGGATCTAGGATGTTGTATATCCATCCTGCAGCAGACCCCACTTCCACAACAAACACTATCATCAAGAGCGACGCTGTGAACTTGAGTGCAGAGGCCCAAGGCCTCTCTGACTCTAGATGGTCTCTGAAGATTGTCGGGAAGAACACTGTTACGAGCGCTGAGGTCACTCCGAGGAGTGACGCGGCTAAATCGACACCTGCATGCCTGAGGCCGAGAGAGGCCGCAACCAGGAGCACCGGGACGATAGCTGTAGGATTCCTGATTATCGACTGGTAGCGGAGGACTATCCAGCCCGCAGCTAGGGCGAGGGATGAGAGGACCCATGCTTCCCCATCAGCCCCTCCGCCTAAAAATGTTATTCTAACCGTCCGCGGCGTGTAGCCCACAAAGGATTTGATCTCGACCGAGCCCGTTAGTATGGACAGGCTGAAAACTAGGACAAGCGAGGAGAGGAAGGATACAAGCAGATGCAGCACCCTCACGCGCCCGAATCGAAAGCCCGACAGGGCGATGCAGAGAAGCACTACGATGAAGGACAGAAGCAGCAGGTGACTGATCTCGAATCCGGGGGCCATGCTTCTGACTACTGTAATAGTGAACGGTATGCTTGACGTCTCTGAGAGTCGCTCATCTCCTGCGAAATGGGCGCGAACTAGGATGTTGCCGACTACCTGCGTCCTCCAAGATGTTCTTGCCGTGCCGTTACTTAGACTCGTGGCTGTGGCGATCTCCTGCCAACTCTCGCCAGACCGGCATTCAAAAGCTATTGTTCTACCGCCTATTCCTTCAAGGCTGCTATCGAGAAGATTGGCGGTGAACTTGATGGTGTCGCCGACGGATACTGTAGTTGGTCTCGCATATGCGTCGAGGAGTGTGTA
>JAWCLX010000062.1:0-8122 GCA_038850385.1 Bathyarchaeia archaeon
GCTACATCTGCCAATAGATGCGAAGATGAAATTTCAAGTGAATCTTGCCCACGCCGCCAAGGCTGTGGCAGCGAGGTTCAGAGAGGGCAAGATAGCTTACATCAACTTCCTTCAAGATATAACGAGGTTCTGTGATTGTGCCACACCTTCAGGCAACCCGCTGCTCCGTGACATCGGAATACTTGGCGGGATGGATCCAGTCGCCATCGACAAAGCCTCCATAGATCTGATAGATAATACACCTACATATCAGTATCATAGAAAGAAACGAAAGGATATTCTTGGGATATTGAACGGGACGAGTAGTCTTATCCATATAAGGACAGCCCAACGTCTCGAACTAGGAAGCATGAACTACAAGCTAGTGAAGACATAAACTCAACTCTAGGTTTCTTTCAGGATCAGTCTGAGGAAGTCGATTAGAAGTATCCAGCGATAATTCTTCCAAAGAGGAATCCTGTACCAGAAGATATGGCGCCAATTAGCATAGTCTCAAGTGCGCTCGCAAGCCAATGAGCCTTCGTAATTCGTGTCTTGAGCAGGCCTAGAATAAAGAGAAATGTCAAGACTGAGATTGCAGAGATCATTAAAGCCTCGCTCACAGTGCCAAATAGAAAGAATGGTGTAATTGCCGGGAGCGCACCCACCAGGAATGAGGCCGCAGAGATGACCCCTATCTCGTAAGGGTTATCTATCAGTCCCGGACTCACACCAATCTCTTCTTGAATCATAAATTCAAGCCACAATTCTCTGTCAGACGTAATGTGTCTTACAGCGATCTCTTGCTCCTCTCTTGTGAAGCCCATCTCATTGAAGATCGCTCTTATCTCATCTGTCTCCTTCTGAGGATTCTCCTGTATCTCTCTTCTTTCTCTCTCTATCTGGTTCTCGAAGAAGCTCTTCTGCGCCTTAGTTGACATATAGGAACCGAAGAAGATCGCTAACATTCCAGAAGCTATCTGGATAAGACCGGCCAAGACGATCCTTTCAGCTGTAATCACTGAGACCGAGATCCCTGCGATGAAGGAAACAGTAGTAACTAGTCCAGTGTCAACGGCGTAGACTATGTCCCTTATTATTCTTCCTCTTGTTGTATGCCAAATCTCCCCATGCCAAGCCTGGAGTCTATTCTCGATAGGACTCCTTAGCAGCCTTGACACTCTGCCTTCTCCCCTCATCCGCCAAGACTCCTCAAACATTTCATCAACGATCTCTGAAAATGACCGAGTGGATGTGTACTGTGAGGCGACCAGTACATAATGCTGGCTTCGATATACGTGTATAGTATCTTGTCAGATTCATAATCTCTTCTCTGTATGCGGGGACACATTGCTGGATCTTGCAAGCAGCTTTTTTTGAAAAGAACAATCTAGAATCTCCGAGACTAGAGACTTATCGGTGAAGACCCCGACAGACCCAACTCAGCCTTCATAAGTTCTCTGAGCACAGTAGTCGCGAAAGCCCCCTTCGGAAGAGAAAAACGTACGAGCAAGCCTTGAGGATCTGCAGTTACAGTGAGATCCGGCAGCAGCAGCCGACCTAGACGTCGTGAACCTCTTATACCAACTGCATGAAATTCTTCCATTTTCACGCCCGCTTCTTCCAGTACGGTTCTTTCCAGCTTTCCGGCGGGTCCCGAAGCTGTCCACATCTTGTTTCCATAGATTGGGGCTGTGAAACTTATCTCGTGGCTTTCGTATCGAGTTTGTTCTCTTGAGGCATCAAGCACTTCAAAGAGCCCTCCTGTCGCGTATTTCTTCGCGATGTCGCCTACCAAGATACGTTCGAAGAGGCCATGTTGCAGTCTGCGAGCCAAGTATAGATTGCATAGGTAGCTCTGGTAGCTGGAGACGAGGAAACGCTTTAGCCAACGACCAACGTTACAGGTTGAACCGTGAACTATCTCAAAGCCTTTCCTAATGTTCTCGCCGGCGAAGCCGAAGCGTTGAGGACCGAAGAAATTAGGGACACCACTATCTCTCAGGCGTTCTACAATGGATCTTGCTCGGCGCATCGCCTCATATAAAGGCAAATCTATCTCCGTGATCAATACGGTGAAGCGGTTGCCTAGGAGATGGCCGGGCCTAAGCTTGTTTCTATGCAGTCTAGCCCAATTCACGGTTACTGGGAGATGTCTCCTGATCTGCGCAACAGCCTGATCCAAGAGGCTGTAATCTGTGTTGCCAACTAGTATGCTGAAGGTCTGGCTTGCACAGGCATATTTGTCTTTCAAACCGGCGAAGCCAACATCGTCTACTCGCAGACCGAAAAGACGCGCCAGTTCGAGCTGGACTTCGCGGGTTGTCAGACCTCTCTTCGTAATGTTGACGTACAGGTGCTGGCCATAGCCATCTGGCTGGTAGAGCGGTATCTCCTCAACTATGAAGCTGTCAATGGTTGCCCGTATTTTTCCGCCGACACCTGGAATAGTGGCGGTCATATATGGCAAATCCAAAGTGTTATCCATTCTTGGTGCTCATACCTAAGCCGCATTAGTATCGAAGTATAGACTTTAGACTCTGCTTGGATCTGTTCAAGAACAACAGGCGGTCTAGTAATCCACTATCGTCTCACCGAGGACTTGATCGGATGGGTACTGCTCATGTTCAGTATCGGGCATTTGGTTGTGAGTCTTACGCAACTACTCCTTCTGGTTTAGGCTTTTCACTGTTTGATGTCTTGAATCGACATCTTTCGCAGATAAGCTTTGAGATCTCACCGTTATATAGAAAACACCATTCCCACTCTCTATACTCCATACTAAGTGAGCCCTTGAATCTACATTCATGCTGCCGGAGGTCCATCCTAGAGGGCCAAGATAGCTCATCGGTGTAGTCCCTTTAAAGGTCGATCCCCCTGTCCAGACCGTCAGTCACCCGCTTCTTTCATCTTTATTAAGTATTTGGTCACTGTGTTACGAGGGACCTTACGTTGGAAAATCTTGTGGTTAAGTTTGAAAAAAAGGCTAGCGTGGCTTTGCTGACTTTGAATCGACCTCAAGTATTGAATGCGATCAATGAGCCTATGATCGACATTGTTCTTCAAAAACTAGAAGAGATCGAGGATGATGACGATCTGGGCTCAGTCGTGATAGGGGGCTCAGGCAAGGCCTTCTGCAGCGGCCACGACTTGCGAGAGATTCTCCAATCGAGTCCACTGAGGAGGAGACGACTCTTCACAAAATCGATCAAGGTCTATGAAGATATCGCTAGGATGAGTAAGCCTGTGATTGCTGCTGTCCACGGTTACACTGTTGCTGCAGGGTGCGGATTGGCTGCGGCGTGCGACATGGCTGTCGCCTCTGAGGATGCAGTGTTTCAGACGCCCGGTGTCAATATTGGAATGTTCTGTCTCACGCCTATGATACCATTACAGAGAGCCATTGGAAGAAAGAAGGCTATGGAGATGCTTATTACAGGGGATCCTATCGGCTCATCTGAAGCTGAGAAGCTCGGCCTAGTCAACAAGGTTGTTCCTAGGGGAAAACACGTCGAGGTTGCACTTGAGCTTGCTAAGAAGATCTCGGGAAAAAGCAGAGTCGCCTACGGCATAGGCAAGCCCGCCTTCTATGTGATGGGTGACATGGAGTACCTGAAGGCCCTCGAATATGCGAAGGACTTGATAACTCTGGCTTCAACAGCTGAGGATGCTGAAGAGGGAATGAGAGCCGTTCTAGAGAAGAGGATGCCAATGTGGAGGAACAGGTGATCTTTGCTTATCCTTGACAGCATTCTAGAAAATGTACTTTGTTCCAACAGAATTATGAATGTACTGATCCGGCATCTCCTGGTATATCTTGTTGATGGCCTTCCAGCCGGTGCAGTGTGACGGAACCACAACGGAGGGATTGAACTTCCTTAGCTCGTCTATTGTTCTGTCTATTATAGGTTCGAATGCCTTCCCTGTCAGGTGGAAACCCCCCATGACAGCGTAGATCTCTGTGCCTGTAAGCTCCCTCATGTATTTGAGGGTATTCACTATGCCTGAGTGTGCGCAACCAGAGATCACAACTAATCCTTTTCCCTTGACCTTGAAGGCAATCGCCATGTCGTCATTGATCAAAGGATCTTTCTCAAGTCTGCCGTCTACCTCGGCGTAGGATATTGGGAGGCCTTTCTCGAAGTCAGTGACTCTAGGGATCTCACCAGAGACGAGAGCCGTATCTTCAGCTATGAGCAAGGGTTCAGTTGTTTCGATCACTGTCGCTCCAGCTTCAGTGATGGCTTCTCTATTCAGAGTTGGGAGGCGGACCTTCACTCCGTCAGGGAAGACTGCCCAACGCTTGACGAAGGCCCGAGGATGGATGACGATCGGTATCCCGCTCCTTGAGAGTCTCTTGAGAACGTTCATAAGGCCTGCAGTGTGGTCTACATGGCCGTGTGTGATGACAATAGACTCCACAGGTTGAAGATCTATTTCCATGCGATCAACATTGATTAGGACGCCGTCTGGAGTCACTCCCGTATCGACTAAGATCAAGTGCTCACTTCCTCCCAGTGAAGTCTTGACAATGATTGAGAATCCATGTTCAGCGAGCGGTGCAGTTCTCATCTCTTCATTCTTTCCGAAAGGAGCCCGCTCAACACCTTCAGATCCGGACATGAGAATGTCTGTGTAGTTGTCCATCAGGTTGATGACTTCGAGTCTATCAACCTCTCTCAAGCTGATCTTGCTCATGTGGACCATCCAACCAACATCTGGACAAGCACAATCTTAAAGAACCTTACTGTCCCGTTTCTGTGCAGAACGTTGTGGAAGACGAGTTGAACAGATCTCCAAAGTGGACCACCATCCTGATTACTGCATGTATTGTGACGTATGCACTGCAGAACATCAGCAACTCATGGGTATACTTCGCCTTCTTTCCAGCCTTCGCTTTCGAGGCTCCATGGATGTTCATTACGTCAATCTTCCTTCATGCGGATATTTCGCATCTGTTCTTCAATATGGTGGCCTTGTTCTTCTTCGGGACAAGTCTGGAGAGGATGGTCGGCAGACAGGTTTTCCTGCTTCTCTTTTTCCTCTCAGGACTAGTCGGAAATCTCGGTTACATGGTCACCGCGTCAAACCCCTACGTCCCCTCCATAGGAGCTTCAGGTTCAATCTATGGAGTAGTCGGTGCACTCGCGACTGTAGCACCATTCATGATAGTCTACGTCTATGGTATGCTTCCTGTTCCAATGATAGTAGCTGCGATCATCTGGGGGTTCTTGGACTTTGCAGGCCTCTTTGCGCCGTCAGGGATCGCTCATGGAGCTCACTTAGGCGGTATGTTCATAGGAATCCTTCTCGGTCTCTACGTCAGGGTCATATCAAAGCGCATGTATGGCTGGAAGACCCATTATCAATAGGAGTCTCGGATTGGCCGTGCCGAAATTAGTCAGAAGCCTCTTACCGAATAAGATAAGGGGGTGAATTCGCACACATGGAATGGTTTGTCAAAGGCGTAAAGCTTCGACTCATTCAAGGAGACATCACAGATCAAGATGTTGATGCAATTGTCAACGCTGCAAACCCTAGCCTCCTAGGTGGTGGTGGGGTGGACGGAGCGATCCACCGGAAGGCCGGTCCAAAGATCTTGGAGGAGTGCAGGAGAATAAGATCTGAACAATGGCCTGAAGGCCTGCCGACAGGAAAGGCCGTAATGACCTCGGGAGGCAACTTGAAAGCTAGATACGTAATCCATACTGTAGGCCCGATCTGGCGCGGTGGAGGCGCCGGTGAAAGAGACCTCCTTGCAGATGCTTATCGCAACTCGCTGGATCTGGCTGTTCTGAAAGGGCTGAGGACAGTATCTTTCCCATCCATAAGCACTGGTGCTTACGGATACCCGATCGAGGAAGCAGCCAAGATAGCAGTGAAGACGGTGAAGGATTTTCTGGAGCAGAAGGCGGATACGTTGAGAGAGGTGAACTTCGTCCTCTTCACTGCGTCAGACCTAAAGATCTACGAGGAGGCAGCGACTGGAATATTCGGGTCTTGATGGCTAAGTTACTATGGTTACGATGTCCCCGTCGTGGATTACGTGATTCATTCCGACTCTCTGTGGGCTGAACTTAACACTAGTGCCGGATACAAGTGCGTACTTTGCCTCATCAGAGAGCCTGCGGTGGATCTTTGCACAGACATCAGATACGGTTGCTCCTGCTTTGAGTATTAGAGGATCACTAAAGTCTGGTTCACAGTTACGCGGTTTGAGGTATACGCGTATGAGATTCAACCGACCATATATGGTGTCTTTAAGCACATCAAGGTTGATTCCTTGGCATGCAGAGATCCCAATGAAGTCCTCACCGATCTGTCTTCTCACCGCAACTAGGTAGTCTTGATCTACTAAGTCCATTTTGTTTAGGACACTTATCGCAGGAAGATATATCCTGTTTCCGACCACCGCATCGATTAGTTCATCATCACTAATATCTTCACGGATGATGACATTCCCATGATGAATTCCATGTATGTTCAGTATCGCCTTAGCCGTGTTCTTGGACAGTCTCGTCAACCTGCAGGTTGACCTTATTCCAAGACCGCCTTGATGTGACCTCTCTACAGAGACATTGGGAGGGCGAGCATTGAGCCGGATCCCAACTTCATACAACTCCCTCTTCAGCATCTCGACTTGCCTAGGCTGAAATACATCGACGACCAAGATTATCATATCCACATTCCGGATGACGGAGAGAACCCTCTTGCCTCTACCGCCTCCTGAAGCCGCTCCATGGATGATGCCTGGCAGGTCTAGGATCTGTATTTTGGCACCTCTGTATTCTAGGACTCCAGGGACAACTGTTGTTGTTGTGAAGGCGTAGGATCCGACTTTCGACCTCGCTCCGGTTAACATGTTGAGTATTGTCGACTTCCCTACACTAGGAGGCCCAACGATCGCTACAGTGCAGTCTCCGCTCTTCTTCAACTCGAAGCCAGAGCCGCCTCTCTTGGATCTCTGCATCTCCTCCTGCTCAGCTTTCAGCCTCGCGAGCTTAGCCTTTAGTAGACCAACATGATGTTCTGTATGCTTATGGATCTGTGTCTTCTTCATCTCTTCCTCGATCGCTTTTATCTTCTCCGTTAATCCCAAGCGTAAGCCCCTGTCCACAGTATCTAGCTGAGTCCGCGCATCCGCGGAATTCGATTATCGAGATTACTTCTACGAGCACCAGCTACCGCATAACTCTTAAGAGTTTATCCCGTCATCTTTGCAGAGATCTATCATGTCGGCAACAGATACGGAGAAGACCACTTATTGGGAGGCCCACCCAGGAGCTCGCCTGAAGATACTAGCCAGTGGCGAGAGGATGACTGTTGTCCACTCCATAATAAGACCCGGATCCAAGATCCCCCCTCACAGCCATCCACATGAACAGATTGCCTTCTGCCTTCAAGGCGAGGCGGTATTCAGAATAGGAAAAGAGACATTCCAGATCAAGAAAGGTTACAGCTTCATTATTCCTCCTAATGCTATGCACTCAGGAATGGCACTAGGTAACCAAGAGTATGTGAGCATAGAGGCCTTCTCCCCGCCGAGACAGGATCTCGTGAGAGGGGAGTTCAAGCCCGAGGACTCTCAAAAGTAGTGAGATGAAGATGGCCGGAACTGTCCAGTACAAGAACTCTGAGCCTTCACGGTTGAAGTTGAGGAAGAGCCCTTGGGCAGCCCTCTATCCATGCCCTGTGGTCCTAGTTACATGCGTCGACTCAGCTGGAAGACCTAACATCATAACCCTAGGGTGGGTGGGGACGTCATGCTCCGACCCGCCTACCGTGGGGATAAGCATACGCCCCCACAGATACTCATGCAAGCTGATAGAGGATTCTGGCGAGTTCGTTGTAAACATCCCGACTGAGGGGATATTGAAGGAAGCAGACTATTGTGGTGTCTACTCAGGCAGGGATGTGGACAAGTTCTCTGAGACTGGGCTCACACCAGAGCCTGCTTCTCAGGTCAAGCCACCCCTGATCAGAGAATGCCCGGTCAATATGGAGTGTGTAGTGAGAAACAAGATTCCTCTGGGTTCACATAATCTGTTTCTAGGCGAGATCATCTGTGTTCATGTGGACAAGAGAATATTGAATGATAATGGAGTAATAGATTTCACTAGAGTGTCAGCCTTCGTCTACAATC
>JAWCLX010000063.1:0-3482 GCA_038850385.1 Bathyarchaeia archaeon
TCTGACCCCTGCACTCGCAAGCTTCTTCTTGGTCGCCATACCGAAGCAGTCAAACCCAAGGATCGCCCCAACTATCATGATAATGTTAGCCGCCAGGGAGACGTATGGAAGTGGCTCCCGAATCCTAAGCGGATACACCGTCGCTATCGGAAGACCCAAGATCGCTGTTATGAGCACGATCGCTGATCCAAGAAGGAAGAATATGGCTGCAAGATCAAGCAAGGTCTTTCTGCTGAATTCCTCAGGCATACTAGACCAACCACCATACAGTGACAAGTTCTGGCGTATTTAGAGGTTTCTGGGACATCCCTAAAAGGCCCTCTTCTCCAGAAGATATCGTACTAACAGTCATAGCTGGGGTTGGGTGCATAAGGGATATCCTGACAGGCTGCAGTGGCAATTCTAACCGAACAAGGAAGGAGACTCATCAATTCAAGCAAAATTAGGCTACAATGGAACAGAACAACTCCCATGCCATGTCAACAGGTACGGCATGATCAAGCCAAGCCTCCCGAAGATAATCAACAGAAATAACAGAGGATACCGAAGCAGTGGGACTCTTCGTGATACAAGGATAGAATATCAAAAAGGGATTTGACAAAGGAGAAAAGATGAAATCTATGTTTAGTCAATACATAAGTCCCTCGCATAGAACTATCCCTGAATCTGGGAGAGTCTCATTAGAATCAGAGGAAGAGTACATGGAAATCTCGGAACTGATGAATACACTGCAGGCAACTCTCGGCTCGGTAGTCATGATCTCCAGCTCAGCCCTAATCTGTCTGATCATCCAGACCCGTTATGGGCGGGTCGTCGACAGGATCCGCTACTTACTCTCTGAACGTCGGAACCTTCAGCAGGAAGTAGTGAAGGAACAGGCAACAGCTGCGGATACCGACTTTGTCATGAGCAGACTCAGCAATATCGACGCCCAGATAGAGCTTCTTCTGAGGAGAGGGTTGAAACTTAAGCGGGCTCTCTTCCTAGCGTTCTCGGCGGTCTTCTCATTCATCTTTACCTCCTTCCTGACGCTCATAGGCACAGCCACCGGGGCTGGAATCATAATCCCACTGGTCGCGTTGACATTCTTTCTTGGAATGTTCTTCCTTCTTCTAGGAGCGGTGACGACAGTCAATGAGATAGCGAACTCATACGACGCCGTCACGAAAGAGGTGAGGTTTGCAAGGTCTGAGATCTCAAGATCATACCCTAGCCAACGTGTGAGGTGTGAAGCTCAGGACTGATCAAGAAGGAGGATGGGCGGGGCTTACAGATTCAGCCGGCTGAGTTTAGCCTCCCTTGAGCAAAGGCATCTGCACCAGCTACCCCCTTCCACCTGTCTTTTTCCTATGCCTTCTCTCAAACTCCCTGAAAAGCTCGCCCAGGCTTATTCCCTTAGATGCGAGGAACACCATCAGATGAAAGATCAGATCTGACACTTCCGATACGATCAAGGAAGGTTTGCCCTTTGCTGCCTGAACGACCTCCTCAGACTCCTCACTGATCTTAGCAAGAATCGCCTCCTCACCTTTGCCTGTCAGACTCCTGACGTAGGATCTCTCATTCCCTGTTCTCATCCTTTCAAGTATCGTCTCATAGATCCTTTCTAGGATAGTGGAAGCTGGTTGAGCCTGCTCCTCCTGAACCAATAGTTTGTGGAAGCAACTATCCTTGTTCGTGTGGCAGGCAGGCCCTATCTGCTGGACCTTGACCAAGACCGCATCATTATCACAGTCCAGACTCAGGTTCTGGACAATTGAGTAGTGGCCTGACTCCTCACCCTTCATCCAGATCCTCTTCCTCGACCTGCTCCAGAAGTGGGTCTTGCCTGACATAAGGGTCAAGACCAGCGCCTCTCTATTCATGTAGGCTTGCATGAGCACCATGCCGTTTGAGGCATCTTGCACGATAGCAGGGATCAGGCCGCCGCCTTTCTCAAAGTCAACCTTCTCAGCCAGCTCCTCAGCAGCCTCCCTACTCATCAGCAGTGTCATTAGTCATCCAACACCGGGCTGCAGTCTTACAGGAACACCGTGCATTGAAAGATACCTCTTGACATCCAAGATAGGGTGCCTCCCCCTGTGGAAGATAGATGCTGCCAAGGCAGCATCAGCACAACCCTCTACAAGGACCTGCCTTATATGTTCAGGCTCACCAGCCCCTCCGCTGCCTATCACCGGGATGCTGATGCTTTCAGCAACCTTCTTTGTGAGGGGGATGTCGTAGCCCAGCTGGGTCCCGTCATAGTCCATGCTCGTGAGAAGGATCTCCCCAGCCCCTAACTCTGCTGCACGTCGTGCCCACTCTACCACGTCTTGTCCAGTCGCCGTCTTCCCCCCCTCAACATACACCTCCCACCAGCAGGCTCCTTCAGGGGTCTCAACTACTGTTTTGTCAGCCGCTCTCGTATAGACTCTCTTTGCGTCTATGGCAACGACGATGCACTGTGAACCGAATGTGTCTGCAGCCTCTTTGATGAGGCTCGGATCCCTCACGGCTGCCGTGTTCAGCGACACCTTGTCAGCGCCTGCATTAAGAGTCTCGCTAATGCTCTCCACTGAGCGTATCCCTCCACCGACGGTGAAGGGTATGAAGAGTACCTCGGCGGTCCTGAGTACAGCATCTAGAAGGGTCTTCCTCTTCTCGAGTGAGGCGGTGATGTCCAGGAACACTACCTCGTCAGCGCCTTCCCTTCCGTAGGCCTCGGCCAAGGCCGCAGGGTCCCCCTCCTCCCTTAGGTTGATGAACTGGACTCCCTTGACCACCTTCCCCTCCTTGACGTCCAGGCAGGGGATTATCCGCTTAGCCAGCATCCTCGGCAACCTTAAGCGCCTGTCTTAGGCTGAACCTGTTCTCATACAAAGCTGTGCCAACTATGACGCCCTGAACGCCTGTCTTGGCCAAGGCGGCTATATCTTCCAGGTTTCTCACCCCTCCTGAGGCTATGACCGGCACGGTCACTGATCGGACAAGCCTCTTCACATCACTGAGTGCCGGCCCGCTGAGCGTTCCGTCGGCATTCACTGAAGTGAAGACTATGCATCCGGCACCCGCCGCCTCCAGCTTCTGTGCAAGACTGATATACTCGAGCGAGGTCTTGCTCCTCCACCCCTCTATCGCTGGGCTTCCGTTCTTGACATCTATCGCTGCAGCGATCCTTTCTCTTCCGAAGATCGCTGCCACCTCTGATATGAGTTCAGGCTTCTTGACGGCTGCTGTCCCAAAGATCGCCCTCGATACTCCGAGGTCGAGTATCTCCTTGGCTCTCTCGAGTGTTCTTATACCGCCCCCAACCTGTGTTCTGATCTGTATAGACTTCACGATCTTGCTTATGACCTTGGCATTATCGCCTAGTCCTAGGGCAGCGTCTAGATCGACTATGTGGAGCATCTCAGCCCCCTGGGACCGGAAGAACATGGCAGCTTCCAGAGGATCCTGGTAATACTGCTTCGGCTTGGAGGGGTCTCCTTGAAAGAGGCGCA
>JAWCLX010000063.1:3492-6727 GCA_038850385.1 Bathyarchaeia archaeon
CTACCGCCGGGATCAGTATCATCGACCGCTCTACCTCCTCACAACCTCGACGAAGTTCCTCAGGATAGTAAGGCCTGCCTCCCCACTCTTCTCTGGATGGAACTGTGTAGCGAATATGTTCTTCCTCTCGAGGATAGATGGAAACTCTACTCCATACTCGGTACTAGCGACAACATCGGCTGATTCAGCTGGGTTGGCGTAGTATGAGTGAACAAAGTAGAAGTAGGTTCCGTCCGGGATATTCTCAACGATAGGGCTTGGCCGCTTTATCTTCAGGCTGTTCCAGCCGATCTGGGGGAGTTTCACAATTGCCGGAAGTTTTAAGACTTCTCCTTTGAGGAGATCAAGCCCCATAGTAATGCCGCCCTCATAACTCCTGGTGAAAAGGAGTTGAAGCCCGAGGCAGATCCCCAATAGAGGTTTACCCTTCTGCACTTCCTCCACGACGATAGTTTCCAGCTTTGAAAGGTTCTTCTTGGCCTCGGCGAATGCGCCCACTCCAGGCAAGACTAGCGCGTCGGAACACCTCAGCTTATCTGGTTCAGCCTGGACCTCGACCCTTGCGCCCGCCTTCTCGAGGCCCTTCCTCACGCTGTGGAGGTTTCCAACACCATAGTTTATGATGTATATTAGAGTCACTCTAAAGTTCGCCCTTTACACTGGGGACTGTTCTGGAGATTCTTGGGTCTCTGGAGAACGCTTCTCTCATAGCCAGAGCCAGAGCCTTCGTTGCCGCCTCAACCTTATGGTGATCGTTGGTTCCGTACAAAGTTGCTACGTGAATGTTCGACTTGCTGGTTTGAGCCAGGGAAGCAAAGAAATGTTCTATATCTTCGGTTTTCAGATCCTCTATCTCGCTCGACTGGATCTTTAGGTCCAAGCACACGTAGGGTCTTCCTCCCAGATCGATGGCTGCCCTTGCAAGAGAATCGTCCATAGGAACATGGGCTGAGCCGAATCTTCTGATCCCCTTCTTGTTTCCAAGTGCCTTGCAGATGGCCTCACCCAAGGTGAGTGCGACATCCTCTGAGAGATGGTGTTTCAGATCTCCTACCGCTTCGACCTCTATATCGATGAGCGAGTGGCGGGCTAAAGTCCTGATCAAGTGATCAAGGAACCTGTTGCCTGTTTCGGTACGAGCAGTTCCTTTACCGTCCAGATTAAGGTCTACAGAGATCTTGACCTCAGCAGTCTTTCTCTTGGCTTTCGCTCTTCTCAATTCTTCTACTTTCCGATCCTGTCGAAGACTGATGGTATCGTATTTACGTCTTTAACTATTACCTCGGCTCCAAGCTCAATAAACTCTCTCTTCAGGTCAGCCGGACTTGGTGAAGAGGATAGGGTTCCGATGAGAATGAGCTCTCGTGTATCCAGTCTCCTAGCATTCATGATCATCATCGCGTCTGACACTGTATCTCCCACGTATGCTACGGTATCATCTTCCCCGCTGAACCTTTTGAGGAGATCTACAAAGGCTCCAGCGTCAGGTTTCCCCAAGCCACGATTTGGGATGGTGCCCCCTGACGATTCCATGATGTCTTCGATGAAGAGTATAGCCTCTTCGTCAAAGTATCTGAGAAGTCCCTGCCTCCTCAAGGTGTAGTATCCCTCTTCCTTAGGTCTCTCTGAATAGATCGCAAAAGATCCGAATCTGTTCATGAGTCTCTCCATCGTTTCTTCAGACGGAATCCTCTCCTCCTTGTCGATAAGTCCGTCGGGAAAAGCGAAAAAGGACTCTTTACCAGTGAATTGAGAGTACAATCTCTCTCCCAAGTAGATCTCGTCGAAGAGTCTCCTCAGCAGGTCTTCCTCCTTGAGACTGAAGGGACAGAGCCTCTTGATGTTGCGGAGGATTGAATTGTCCAACCTGAGAAATCCGCCGATCTCTTGTAGAGATGAGCCCCCCGCCTTCTTGGCAAGTATCTTCGTCAGCGCGGCTAGGCCGAACCTCCTATCTGTCTTCAGAGATGCCAGTTTTTCTATGCCTATTCCTAGCTGCAGGGATCTCTCTCCCAGAGACTTCAGTCTCTCAGAGAGAGTGTGAATGTGCTCTGGACGTTTTACATCAGGAATCTTGGAGGCTATGTCCAGTACTGCTTCACTAGGAAGCTGGCGCAGAATCAGCCCTAGGAAATAGGTTACTAACGCGTATGTGAGATTCCAGTCGTTGTTGAAGGCTCCCGTATTCTTCATGTTCTGGATGTCCTCCTGCGTCACCAGTAGCCCCTCTTCGCCTCTGAGCCCCATCAGCCTGAGGAAGTAGTAGTCTACTGAACGAATGATTGCCTGCCTGTATGAGTCTCTATCAGAGACTAACACCCCGTCACAGTCGAAGATCATTCTGGTAGTTTTAGAGATGGCTGGGACCCTATCATTCCTGCAGAGGGCCTCGTCACCGCCCAAGTCAGTGTAACTGTGCAGGCTTACCAAACGGTAGGTCGCCCCGCCCCCTCAGAGAATTCCCCTGACCCTGATCGAGTTTGAATGGGCTTGTAGATGCTCAATCTCAGCGAGGGTTAGAGTCTCTCTGGCAAGCCTCCTCAATCCTGTCTTGGAGCATCTAACGTAGCCTATAGTCTTGATGAAGTCTCTCACCGAGAGCCCCGAATATGTTCTGGCGTATCCGCCTGTTGGCAGAACATGATTTGTCCCTGCGGAGTAGTCGCCGACAGCGACAGGCGAGTACTTGCCGAGGAAGACGAGGCCTGCATTCCTTATGGCTCTGAAGACTGACCACGGATCCCGAGTCATTATCACCAAGTGCTCCGGTGCGATCTCATTTGAGATTCCGGCAGCCTCCTTCAGGTCGTGGACAACTGCTATCAGACCGCCCTTTTCTAATGCAGCTCTGGAGACTGAGGACGGCATAGAGCTGTCTAGCATTCGGTCAAGTATCCGTTTAACCTCTCTGCCGATTTTCTCCGAAGTAGTCAGGAGGATGCATTGAGCGTTCTCGTCATGCTCAGCTTGTGCCAGAAGGTCTGCTGCGACGTACTCGGGATCGGCGGACTCGTCAGCTATGATGAGTATCTCGCTAGGTCCAGCTGGGAGATCTATTGAGACATGTCTGCTTAAGAGCTGCTTGGCCACTGTGACATAGATGTTTCCCGGCCCCACAATCTTCTCAACGGGCCTGACGGAGGCGGTCCCGTAGGCCATCGCCGCTACAGCCTGCGCCCCACCGATGCTGTAGAACTCTGTAACCCCTGCGATCTCTGAAGCTACGAGCATGTGC
>JAWCLX010000063.1:6737-7965 GCA_038850385.1 Bathyarchaeia archaeon
GGCTACAGGCGATAATCCTTTCCACTCCAGCCACTTTGGCTGGGATAGCGCACATCAGAATAGATGATGGGTAGGACGTCTTCCCTCCGGGGGCGTAGATGCCTATCGAAGAGATCGGCCTCACAACCACGCCCAGCATCACCCCTCCTACGGATTGCTTGAACTCAATCCTTTGAAGTTGGTTTTTGTGGAATCGTTCTATGTTTGAAGCCGCTCTTTTGAGAGCTCTGATCTCTTCAGGCCTAACACTCCGATATGCAGCCTCGAAATCTTCTTTCTTCGCCCGCATCAGATCAGGTTTCAGCTCGACACCATCAAACTTTCGAGTGAACTCGAGAATGGCTTCGTCGCCATGTGTCCTCACGGCCTCCACGATCTTTATGACATCCTTCTCGAGGCTCTCCAAGCCTCTGAAGCTCCTGAGCGTGATCTGTTGGATGATCTCCCTGCTCAACTCTTCAGCTTTGACCATGAGAACCATGTTGACCATCTCCCATTCATGCAAGGAAGAAAAAGGGTAATGTAATGGACTAATAAGTTCGTGACACCGCTTAAAATATGTTGAGAACCGTGCTGATAAAGATAGATTCAAGAAGAATGGACGACGCGTTACCCCCTGAAATCAGTTGATGGGAATGTCAAGCAAGTTAAGGGTTGCCTATCTGGGGCCGAGAGGAACCTTCACCGAGCAGGCAGCGAGATCACATTTTCTGGAAAACGCCAAATTTCTGGAATGCAAGGATATCCCTGAGATCTTTGCTGTTGTGTCTTCTAGTTCCGCTGAGTTTGGAGTCGTTCCTGTTGAGAACTCGATCGAGGGTTCAGTGAACATTGCACTCGATATGCTTCTCGAGTCCAACCTCCAGGTCTCAGGTGAGATCGACCAGCGCGTAGTCCATAATCTTATAGCTCAACATGAGATCGCGCCCTCAAGGATCAGAGTGGTAGTCTCGCACCCTCAAGCTCTGGCACAGTGCAGAAACTTCTTAAAAGCCAACCTTCCCCATGCCGAGGTATTAGAGGCTGGGAGCACGGCTGCAGCGGTTAAGTCAGTCATGGGCAGCCGAGACAAGGCTGCTATCGGGAGTGAGCTTGCCTCCAAGATCTACGGGATGAAGGTGATCCGAAGAGGGATCGAGGACAACCCCAACAATTTCACACGATTCTTCGTCTTAAGCCGCAGCCGATCAGCAAGGACCGGGAATGACAAGACCTCCATCATATTCTC
>JAWCLX010000064.1:0-7932 GCA_038850385.1 Bathyarchaeia archaeon
TAGACTTGACCAAGGGCGTTGAACCCCAGACCGAAGAGTCCATAGAGATACTCAAGTCAAGGAGGACCCCGTTCGTAATCGCAGCTAACAAACTGGATCTAGTTCCAGGCTGGAGAAAAGTCGACGCAAAATCTATGAGAGAGACGATGCTCCAGCAGCCGCCGGAGACCCAAAGGGAGATCGAGAACCGACTCTACATGATAATGGGCTCCATGTCAAAACTCGGCTTCAACTCGGACAGGTTCGACAGGATCAAGGACTTCACCAAGACGATAGCTATCGTCCCGACAAGTGCAAGAACAGGAGATGGCATCAGGGAACTCCTCGCAGTAGTCGTCGGGCTGACCCAATCGTACATGAAGGAGGAGCTTTTGACATCCAGAGGCCCTGCGAGAGGGACTGTTCTGGAGGTCAAAGAAGAGGTTGGCTTGGGCGTGACAGTCAACGGGATCATATACGATGGCTCCCTGAGCGTTGGAGATGAGATTGTCCTGGGGGGCAAAGGCGGTCCGATAGTGACGGTTGTTCGGGCGATCTTGGTGCCGAAACCTCTAGACGAGATACGTGATCCAAGAGAAAGGTTCTCCAGTGTGCGGCGAGTGGATGCAGCAGCAGGAGTCAAGATCGTGGCCCCGAACCTTGAGGAGGCGCTGGCAGGCTCATCAATATATGCTGTTCCAAAAGGCCAATCATCAGAGGCTATAGCAAAGATCGTGAAGGAAGAGTTTGATAGGCTGAGGGTTGAGACAGACAGGAATGGCGTCGTCCTGAAGACTGATACTCTAGGCGCCCTGGAGGCTATAACGGCGTCGCTGAACAACTCGGGAACACCCATAAGAATCGCTGATGTGGGCGACATCTCAAAACGTGACGTTATTGAGGCGGCTGTAGTGAGGGAGAAAGACCGATTCCTCGGTGTAGTATTAGGCTTCAACGTGAAAGTTCTTCCGGACGCTGAGGAGGAGGCGACCAAGAGAAGCGTCAAGATTCTGCGGGCAGACGTCATATACGACCTTCTAGAAGGATATTCAAGGTGGGTCGAGGATGAAAGAGCCGCCAGCCTCAAAGCCGAGCTGGACCGACATATAAGACCCGGCAAGATGCGTGTCCTTCAAGGATACATATTCAGACATAGCAAACCGGCAATATTCGGGGTGGAGGTGGTGGCTGGCACGATCAGACAAAGGTATCCCATCGTGCGTCAGGATGGAAAGAAGCTTGGAACCCTGTTGAGACTCCAAGAGAAAGGAAAAGACATCGATGAGGCTAGAGCTGGGATGCAGATAGCTGTCTCAGTGGACAAGGCCGTCATCAACAGGAATGTCTCAGAAAATGATATACTGTACGTAGCGGTCCCTGAGGCTTCGGCCAGAGAATTCTCCACAAGGCTTAGAGACCAACTCAACCCTGAAGAAAAAGGGGTCCTAGACGAACTAATCTCGATAATGAGGAGAGAGAATCCTCTCTGGGGCATCTAGAAAACGTTCAGAAGACAGAAACCTCGACAGATTAATATGCCTGTCAAAGGGCGTAGTACCGTACCTGAACTGATGAGTCGGTGCAGTTGGCGAAGTTCAAAGTCACGATCTCAGATCCACAAACGGGTAAAGCCTCAGTAGTGGAGCTGGAGGGGGCGAAGGCGAAGCCTCTACTCGGAAGAAACGTTGGTGATGTACTGGAAGGTGCTCCAATCGGTTTCCAAGGAAAAAAACTTAGGATAACTGGGGGAAGCGACAAGGACGGTGTACCGCTCAGACCGGACGTCCACGGCGGAGGCAAGAAGTACCTGATACTATCCAAAGGCGTAGGGTTCAGGGCGAAGGGTTGCAGCAGAGAAAGGCGACTGGTGCGCGGTCGCATGATAACCGATGAAACCTACCAGGTGAATTTGGCGATAGTCAAACCTGAGGTAGGAGATGCCGCCGGGTCCGCGAACTCAAAGAAGTGACGAAGGTGGAGAGGATAGATGAGAGCCAAAGTCCTACATGAGAACCGCAATCCATTGTTCAAGCGTAAGGAGATTTTGGTAGAGATAGAACATGATGATGCTGGAACTCCAGATAGAATATCGGTCAGGAAACTCTTGGCTTCGCAGCTTGAAGAGAGGCCGGAGAACATATATGTGGTCAAGATGGAAGGCAAGACAGGAATGAGTCACTCACTATGCCACATCCAAGTTTACGAGACAAAGGAACTCGCCTCCCAAACTCTTCCTGAGCATATACTCACGAGGAACTTGCCGCCTGAGGAGCGGGAAGCAAAGGCCGCAAAGCCTACAGGAGACCAGAAGGCAAAAGTGGCCGAGAAGCCTGCGGAGGCGAAGAAGGAAAAATCAGCCGGGAAACCTTCAGGCCAGAAGACTCAGCAGAACAATGAATGAGTGGTGAACCAGATTGAGTCAGGAGAAAGGGAAAGCACCGACGGCGAAGGGGAGGCCAAGCCTCGGAACGTTGTACGAGTACAGTTATGAGAAGAAGACGATTAGACTGAGAAACAAGAAATGCCCTAGGTGCGGAAGCATAATGGCTCACCATAAGATGCCGATCCAGAGGTGGACCTGCGGGTCCTGCAGTTTCACAGAATACGTGAAGACACAACCCTAGTCCTGCTCATGGATCATCGCATCGACAATAGCCTTCGTTAATTCCTTCATGTCCTTGTCAACCCTAACGACTGTAACCCCTGCTTGAGGAGGGAGGCCGTAAACAACGATCGAGTTCTCAGGGGCCTCGATGATCGCGGGCAGAGCAAGCAGATCCTCCTCACCCTTTATGATTACCAGAGAGCCCTCATGCCTTATCGCTTCAGAGACAGCCTCCCAAGCCATGTGACTTATTGTTCCCGGTTGATTGGCCGCTAGGAAGACCCTGCTGCCGCGAAACTCACTCAACCCTGACTGTCTGCGCATCTCTCGACCATCAACTATCTTGACCCAGGAGGCTGCTCCAGCATTCATCGCATTCCTCGACACAGTGTCACCGACGCATACAACTACTGGAGGCTTCTCCTCGGAGACTATGCCTCTCAGCCTCTTCATCGTCTCCGGTCCAGTGCCGACCAAGACTTCACCTAGGGGTAACTTCAGCAAGGCTCTGAGCTGACGAGTTAGGAGAAGCTTCGCCAAGGCTATACCGTTCTCTTTGCGAAGGGGAGACGGACCGTAACAGACCTAACGTACACGGATCGCATACTTGCCAGGGGTCTTAGCTCCGATCTTTCTTGCGATCTCGGATTTCTCAAGATTGATAACCACCACGAAGCCTGACCAATCCTCGCTCAGGTTGGATGACTTGCAGCCAGGGCATATATTCCCCATGCTTATGAGATGGCAGTTCTTGCATGCCTTCTCTTTTGCCAGTTCAGCCCCTCCCCTAACCCTTCTCCTTCTTTGTCTCAGCCTCTATCCAGTCAAGTCTGCCTAGGAACGGTTGCCGCATGGTCAAGCCGATCTTTCCACCTGCTCCACCCTTCGGGAAACCGACGGCTATTATCCTAGCCCTCACCAGGTCGCCTTTGGCGAGTACGCGGCGGCTCTCCTTCCCTAGCAGGACACCGTGCTTCTCGTCATAGTTTATGTAGTCATCAACTATCTGGGAGACGTGCACTAACGCATCCTCAGGCCCGATCCTGATGAAGGCGCCGAAGTCCGTTATCTCCACAACCTCCCCCTCAACAACCTCCTGTAGCTCAGGATAGAAGGTGAGAAGCTGAAACTTGACTTTATGGTAGGTTGAGCCGTCTCCAGGTAGAATTCTGCCTACAGGCTCCACATCGACATCGACGACATAGACTACGTATCCTAACTCTTCATCTATCGTGTTCTCATACTTGAGCTTGACCTGCTCCTTGGCAACCTTCTTGATAGTCCCGCCGAATTTCTCCGGCGGTATCCTCACAATATCCTCCATCGTAACTAGTCTGAACATTAGGTCTAAAGCCTCGATGCCGGTGTCGATTTCGACTTTTCAATCCTTCTCCTACTGGGTAACCTTCAAGTTCCAGCCGGGAGCGGCCTCTTAGATAGATTACGGGCACGTTTATATCTCTTAGTCTCTTCCTGAGCCGCCTGTCTGTAGTTGCAACTATGACTCTGTGCCTCATAGCATAGTTGACTAATGCATCATCAACAGTTCCGACCGCCTCAACCTCGTCATCAATCTCTATACACCTGTTCAAGAGACTCAACGCGAACTTTGCCTTCCTTCCCAGTTGGGAGCTTCTCCTTGAGAGCCGCTCGATCTCTTCCCTGATAGGCTTGATCACGATGAACTGAGCTCGGCCTGGCAGCAGTCTCTCAGCCTCCGAGAATATGTCCAACCTCACAGTGAGTGGAAGGAGCAAGAAGTTTGAGTCTAGGGCTACTCTGTACGGCAACTAAATCACTTGAATCTGCCATAGCCGATCAGACGCCAGCTCTCGCCTATTCTCCTGCTGAGTGAGGCTGAGAAGTTTGGGGCAACACAGATTGGGCGCCTCAGCGAGACATCTATTATGTTCTCTCGTGCCGAGGTGACGACGCCAGACGTCACAGCTGTGGCAACGTTGAGGACGAGCGGCTCATTAGTCCTTATCTTCTCAACCGTCACAAGCTCCTCTGTGCCTACAGCCCGCTCGAAGAGCTGAACGTCCAGAGTGACCTTGTCGAGCACCGGAGGAAGACTCCCCTCCTTACCGACTATGCTGCCGACCAGGCTGTCAGCCTTGGTTACAGAGGGGCATAGCGATGAGCCGAGTCCAACCAGTCCACCTGGTCCTGCCTCCTTAACTTCACCGCCACTCACCCTGATAGACCTGATCTCTGTGAAAAGGGGTTGATAGATCGTCTTGCCTCCGCTCTCCGTCCTCAACCCTGGTCTTATCTCCACTTCATCACCAACACGGAAGAGGCCTTGAACTATTGAGCCGCCCAGCACTCCTCCCTGCAACTGCTCAACCCTCGTGCCAGGCTTGTTCACGTCAAAAGACCTCAACACGTACATCTGGGGGGTTGCTGCAGGGTCTCTCTTTGGTGTAGGGATCTCTTTCTCGATTGTCTCAATCAACAGGTCCATGTTCACTCCGTGTTGAGCCGAGACAGGGATTATGGAAGCCTTCTCCACAGGCCTATCCTTGACGAATTGCTGGATCTCACGCATGTTCTCAATAGCCCGTTCACGGTCAACCACATCTATCTTGTTCTGAACAATTATCAGCTTCTTTATCCCGCACATCTCGGCTGCCAGCAGATGCTCACGATCTTGAGCCTGAGGAAACTTGGCATCAGCCGCCACTACGAAGAGCGCTCCATCCATCAGCGCCGCGCCTGAGATCATCGTCACCATGAGACTGTGGTGTCCAGGACAATCGATGAAGCTTACAGCTCTCAAAAACTTCGTCTCAGCACCGCAGACCGGGCAGTTCTTCCTTATGCTGTATGCAGCAGGGCCTCTGTGGGAAGGACACCTGTAGAAGTAAGCGTCAGCGTAGCCTATCCTGATAGTGATGCCCCTTCTAAGTTCCTCTGAATGCTTAGCCGTCCATACCTCTGTCAGAGCTTGGACCAGAGTGCTCTTCCCGTTGTCGACGTGACCTAGAGTGCCTATGTTGACCTCAGGCTGAATCGGAGGACTCAAGTTCTTCATCTCAAAATCGGAGTGGCTACCTTATTGAAGGCAGCGTTTACTTTAATCTTTCCAGAATTGCTCTTGCAAGGGATTTATTGAACGACGTGATCATCATTGGCAGAGAGACCTTATGGTAAGACTCTGTCTAGGGATTGAGTCCACCGCGCACACTTTTGGAGTCGCGATCGCTTCAGAAGACGGAAGGATCATCTCCGATGTCAGGGAGACATATGTTCCGAAGACAGGTAAAGGTATACATCCGACAGAGGCCGCTCAACATCACAGCAGCGTCGCTGACAAGGCAGTAATCACCGCATTCAAGGAGGCACATGTAAAGCCTACAAGGATAGATGCTGTCGCGTTCTCATGCGGGCCGGGCCTCGGTCCTTGCCTTCGGGTAGGCGCCACAATCGCGAGGGCGATCTCCATCTACTTTCAGAAGCCACTGGTCCCTGTGAATCACGCGATAGCACACATAGAGATAGCATCCCTAACCACAGGCGCAACAGATCCCTTGGTGGTCATAGTATCTGGGGGGCACACTGCTATAGCAACCTACGCCGCTGGCAGGTGGAGGATCTGTGGAGAGACCGAAGACATCACACTTGGAAATCTTCTTGACATGTTCGCTAGAGCCACAGGCCTATCCACGCCTGGAGGGCCGGAAGTTGAGAGGATGGCGGAGAGAGGAGAGGTGATGCTCGACCTCCCCTATACGGTCAAGGGCATCGATGTCGCCTACTCAGGCCTCCTATCCGCTGCCCTGCGTGAGCATAGGAAGGGCGCCCGGATGGTTGACCTCTGCTTCTCTCTTCAAGAAATCGCCTTCTCGATGTTGACCGAGGTGACTGAACGCGCCCTCGCGCACACAGAGAAGAAGGAACTTCTGCTCACCGGCGGAGTTGCAGCCAACAGAAGGCTGCAGTCGATGCTTGAATCTATTGCGCAAGAGCATAAGGCTGGCTTTCGGGTTGTGGACAGAAGGTTCAGTGGAGACTCAGGAGCCCAGATAGCGTGGACCGGGATCCTCGCGTTGAAGGCTGGCCTAACTGTAAGCGTCGAGGAGAGTCATGTAAGACCGAGATGGCGCCTCGACGAAGTTGATGTAGCCTGGAGAGAATAGTCTGTGAGATTGATCAGTAAAGGCGCCGAAGCCAACCTGTATCTCGCTGACTGGCATGGCCGAGCGGTCATAGTCAAGAGGAGAATTCCGAAACCATACAGAAACCCGAAACTGGACATTAGATTAAGGGTCACACGTACGGTGCGTGAAGCTGAGTGCATTCATGAGGCTAAGAAGGCTTCTGTTCCAACCCCCGTAGTCTACCTTGTCGACAGGGAGGATGCGACCATATTCATGGAGTATGTGCACGGAGCAAGGATCAAGGAGGTCTTGGACTCTTTGGATGAGGAGAGGCGTGAAAGGGTCTGCACCCAGATCGGGAGGCTAATAGGTCAACTTCACAGTATCTCTCTCATCCATGGCGATCTCACTACATCTAACATGATTCTTCTCGATAACGAGAAGATCTTCCTGATAGACTTCGGGTTGAGCTTCCACTCACATGACCAAGAGGATAAGGGAGTCGACCTTCACCTTTTGAAGAGATCATTACGCAGCACCCATCATGAACATGCAGACACGTCCATGAGATTCGTCTTCAGGGGCTACGAGGAAGTTTCTGGAGCGCAGACCATGCTGAAGATATCGAGGAAGGTCAGGGAGATAGAGTATAGGGGGAGATACTACCACGAGAGAGTCTAGCGCCTTCTTTTCTGCTCTGTGAGCCAAGACGCGAACTTGGCTAACGCGATAGACCTGTGAGAGAACCTCTGCTTCACCTCGACACCCATCTCCGCATAGGTCAAGTTTGTTCCTGAAGGAATGAAGATCGGGTCGAAACCCCAACGTTCACCCCTCTCCTCGATGGAGATTCTTCCTTCGACAGAGCCTGCGAAGACGTGTCTGTTGCGAGGCGACTCTACGTATGCGACGACAGACTCGAATCTGGACGAACGGTTCCTAACCCCCTCCATGAGTCTGAGTATCCCAAGGTTCCCGATTGTCTCTTGGACATAGGAGGAATAGGGCCCAGGGAATCCGCCCAGCGCCTCGATGAAAAGGCCGGAGTCCTCCACGAAGAGCGGCTGCCGCAGCCTTCTGTGGACTGTTATGGCACTGGTCAACGCGATCTTTCGGAGGGAGCTGTCCTGGATCTCCGGGTATCTTAGGCTCAAATGCTTGAATGATACGCCATAACTCTCCAGGATCATCTTTGCTTCTCTTACCTTCTCCCGATTGCTGGTTACGAAGACCAGGTTTGGCTTG
>JAWCLX010000065.1:0-6742 GCA_038850385.1 Bathyarchaeia archaeon
GGGAGAGGAGGTCTGAACCCAAGTGATCCGTCCCGAGGAGTCCATGGACTCTTCCGGGTATGTGGAGGTCTAGGTTGCTGACAGAGATGTGCATCCTCGAGGTGAGGGTGGATTCGACCGGCTTCACCTGAAACCTCAGCAGAAGCCTGTAGTCCCCCTTCTTCGAGAACACGTGTTCAGCCACGTTCTGATACCACTCCAAGCCCATCCTGGACTTGTATTCGAACGGGAGGCCCTTCGAGTCGATTCTCAACTGGGACGGCTCAAGTGGACCAGTCTCTGGACCGCTGCTCCAGATCAAGAACTGATGAGAGTCAGGATCTAGGATGAGCATCTGGATCTCGTATACGCTATTCACCATATCGGTTGGGTTAAGGTCGGTTGCGACTTGGAAACTGGATGGTGGCGCAGCCTGGTAGCTTATGCTGTGGAGGAGCTCCACAGCGCCTGTCTCGGCACTCTCTGCCGGAGCATCATAATCAAGAATGAGCGCCTCCCCTTCTGACACTGTTATAGGACCCTCAACCCTCGCCTGCCAGTTCTCCGCATCTATCCTGGCGGCTACATGGAAGACTGTTGTCTCGGGCAGATCACTGTACCCTGGAAGAAGCCTGTACCATGCTGGGAGGGCTATCCCTTCTGCCAGATACTTATCCTCGACTGGATGATAGGGAGTTAGGACCGGGGCGAGGAGAGCTGTCGAGAGGAAGAAGAGTAGGATGGCGAGGCCTACCAGACCAAGCCTGCTCCTCCGGTACCTCGACCACAGTTCAGAAAACCCAGACCTGCCTGACACTCTGCCACCCCTTAGTACCTTATCCTTGGATCCATCATCCCGTACATGAGGTCAACAGCCAGGTTTGCCAGTATCGTCACAAAGCTGAGGAGGAAGAAGGTGCCTTGCATGACCGGGTAGTCGCTCTGGAGGATCGCCTCATACAGGTACCTGCCGATCCCGTGCCAACTGAAGATCGTCTCAGTGATGACTGCTCCACCCACTATCCCTGGCAGACTCAGCCCGACCATAGTGGTCAGCGGGGGGAGGATGCTTCTTAGACCGTGACGGTACACTATCGATCTCGGCTCCAACCCTTTAGCCTTAGCCATCAATATGTAGTCTTGCGTGAGGACTTCTATCATCAGGTTTCTAACTACCAGAGCGTACCCGCCGAATCCTATCACAACAAGTGTGAGCATGGGCAGGGTGAGATGCCATAGCATGTCTAGGATGTAGCTAAGTAAGCCTTCAGGGGGCGGTCTGGAGATCGTCCCTGCTACAGGGAAGTTGATGAGGCCTCCTGTCGCGATCGGGAGATAGTAGGCGAAGGTGAGCAGGAGAAGGAGGCCTAGGAAGAAGACGGGCAGACCCTGTGTCAGCAGGCGTACAGTGACTGTTGCCACGTCCCTTCTCGCGCCACGGTGGGCGCCGGCTGAGACACCTAACCCTATGCCTAGGGCTATGCTCAGGATCGTTGAGGATCCCATCAGAAGGATCGTGTTCGGGAGCCGCTCCAGGATCTCATCAGAGACGTATCTCTGGGATATGAAGGAGATACCGAGCCTGCCGCTGAAGAGGTTGTATAGGTATGTGAGGAACTGTTCATGGAGGGGCCTTTCTAGACCCCACATCTGGAGCAATGCTTGACGCGCCTCCAGAGGGAGATTAGGGTTCACGAAGTGCATGATCGGGTTCCCTGGCATAACCCGGAAGATGAAGAATTGTAGAGTGAGGGTGATGATCAAGACTATGACGGTGTTCAGGAACCTGCGTGTCGCGTAGGACCTGAAGCCCATCCAAGCACCTAGCCGGACCTCACTCTCTTCATTCTCCTCCTCGCGAGGAGGAGACCGGAGACCGAGACTATGACGACTATGGCCACGGTTGCCTGCATGCTCGGACTCAAGCCTGCCGGCTCCTCGCCTCTCATCCCGGCCTCAGGCCTGACCAGCCGAAGCCTCTTGAAGTAGATCGGGTTCGCCGTCAGCCTCCAGTACTCGCCAGGCTTCTGTTCGGAAAGGATGAAGGGGCCTGAGCCAACCAGCCTCGTCATTCCAGGCTTCCATGGATGTGGCTCCCTGTCAGGCTGGAACGTGCGCCAGTCACCAACATCCTTCCAGATGTGCTCAGGTATGATGTATGGTCCGCCGACATCTATGAGGTTGAATAGGCTTGTCCCGTTCATCAGGAACTCGACAGTGTAAGGGTCTGGGGCAGAGACGTTGATCACCCGCTCCAGAGCAGGCAGAAAGATCGGAACCTTATTCTCTTTATAGTAGTCTATCGAGAACTTAACATCCCTAGAAGTTAGCTCTTCACCATCCTGCCATGTTGCATTATGGACCAGGTTGAATGTTATCCTCTGACCCTTCGACCCGCCGAGGTCAACCGGTTGAATCTGCCAGATCTCTGCCACGTAGGGTAGCGGGTCGCCGGTCTCCGGATCTGCAGACAGTATCGAGTCGTAGATGAGTGAGATTATCTTCTGCTCATACGCTCCTGTACCATAGAGGGGGTTGAGCGTCCTCACCCTTCCACCCAAATCTATCTTCACCGTGCCTCCGCCTTCAGTCCCTGACCTGTGCAGGTTAAGGTAGGTCCAGAACGCGCCTGAGGTGAAGTATCCGACACCCCTATGCTGGATCAGCCCCTCCCAACCCTTCCTGTAAGCCTCGATCTGGTATCTGGAGTAGACAGGGATCCTCGCAGCGAGGTCGCCGATGATCATCTGCGCAGCCCAGACCGTTGCCTGCGCCTCGTCCTCGGTCTCGGACTCGAACCTGAAACTGTACAGTAGCCTGTCCAGTTCAGGATCCCTTACACCAACCGTATTCTCGCCGTCAGGGACGTCAAGGCTTGAGTGGTAGTAGTCGTAGAGCCACCTCGGATACCTCCCGAGGTTGGAGACACATAGGAAACACGCGTCAGCATCGAGTCGAAGGAGACGCCCTCCTGGTAGACGTCGAAGCCGAGCCTCTTCATCTCCTCGACAACGAGCTTAGCTATCTCGTAGGAGGTCGGGGCCTCCTCCTGTGTCGGGGAGATGAAGGAGATCCTCCTGAGCATGCTCCCGTCAGGTGCGGTCAATTTGCCTTCAACCAGGCTGTAGTTGGCTGAGGCCAGGATCTCCTGCGCCCTTGACGGATTGTAGGGATAGACCTGAACCTCTGGATTATGCCACTTGCCGAATACAGGTGAGGTCTCGTACAGGATAGGCGCTACAGTTATCCCCTCGAAGAGCCTGTTCGCGATCTCCTGCCTAGGGATAAGGTGAGCCACAGCTTTCCTCACATGTAGGTCATTCAGCGGAGGGTTTCTCGTGTTGAATGCGACGTAGCAGTAGTGGGTCTGCGGAGTGAAGGTGATGTTCAGGTCTGGATCCCCGGATAATACTCTGACATCAGTAGGCCTGACTATGTCTGATAGAACGTCGATATCGCCCTTACGCAAAGCCGAGACAGCCGCCTCGGGTGTAGCATGATAGACGAATAGGACCTCATCGACCCTGGGGCCGTTGATCGGATAGCTCAACGACTCCTGAGTCGACGCCTCAAGTGAATAGAGGCTGAGGGTAAGCAAAAGGAAGACTAGTGAAGGTTCCAGAACCTTAGACAATCAACAGTCCATCCTGCATGTAATGAAGATTCAAGAAAAACGTTTCTTATTAAAGGCTGCTGCCAACCAGATAAGGGATCAACACCTTAACACTGCCACTTGAAGAGCAGAACCAGGAGGGAGAATCCCCAGTTGCCGTTCCAAGCTGATAAAGGAGATCACCTCCTCAGAGTCGATTCACTCAGGGTATGCTACAAGACCGACAGGGCAGTCATAGATGCTGTCGATGATGTAGACTTCAGCATAAGGCGGGGGGAGGCTTTCGGCATGGCAGGCGAGTCTGGTTCAGGAAAATCCACCGTCGCTCAGACTATTCTCAAACTCCTACCAGCGAACGCCGAGGTGAAGAGTGGGGAGGTGGTCTTTGAGGGGGAGGATCTCCTCAAGATGCAGGAGGAGGAGTTCAGGCGAAGATTCAGGTGGAGGAGGATCGCTGCTGTCCCACAGGCAGCGATGAACTCCCTCACCCCGGTCCTCAGGGTCAGGAGCCAGATAGTTGAGGCGATCCTCGCACATGAGCGGGTTGATGTGGCGGAGGCAGGTTCCAGGGCTGACATGCTCCTGGAGATGGTTGGGATTCCCAAGAATAGAGGCGAAGACTATCCACACCAGTTCAGTGGAGGAATGAAACAGAGGGCGGTGATAGCTATGTCGCTGGCTTGTAACCCAAGCCTCCTTGTAGCAGACGAGCCGACGACAGGTTTGGACGTGATCGCTCAGGCAGAGATTCTAGAACTTCTCAGAGACCTGAAAAAGAGACTTGGGCTCTCACTCCTCTTCATAACCCATGACATCTCTATCCTGCCGGCGCTATGTGATAGGGTTGTGATAATGCATGAGGGAAGGATAGTTGAGGAGTCGTCCCCAACACTCCTCTTCTCGAATCCCACACACCCCTACACAAGAGAACTGGTCGAGTCGCTTCCTAGTCTTGAAAAGTATGGTGTCTGGGAGTAGGAGGGCTCATCGCTTGTCGACGACGATCCTCAAACTCGAGAACCTGAAGAAGTCTTTCAGAAAGAGCAGGACCATACTCGAAGCCTTGCGTGGCAAGGTGGAATACGTCAAAGCGATCGATGATGTGACATTCCATATTTCAAGAGGCGAGATCGTTGGACTTGTGGGGGAGAGTGGGAGTGGGAAGACAACCTTGGGGAGGACCATCCTCAGGCTGGAGGAGCCTGACAGCGGCCGCATTCACTTTGAAGGTGTCGAAATCACAGCCATCCGTGACGAGTCAGACCTGAGACCTTTCAGAAGGAGGATGCAGATGATCTTTCAGGACCCCTTCGAATCCATAAACCCGAGAATGAAGGTCAAGGATGTAGTAGAGGAACCGCTCAACGTTCACAAGATAGGATCCAAGCGGGAACGAGTAGAACATGTCAGGAAAGCCCTCGAGGATGTTCGGATGACTCCTCCAGACAACTTCCTGGACAGGTACCCGCATGAGCTCAGCGGCGGCCAGAGGCAGAGAGTAGCGATCGCGAGGGCCCTGGTGCTCAGGCCCAGCTTCATCGTCGCGGACGAGCCGGTCTCGATGCTCGACGTCTCAGTCCGGATGGAGCTGCTGAAGTTAATGCTTCAACTGAGGGAAAAACACAACCTCACCTACCTCTTCATAACACACGATCTCGCTGTAGCTCGATACGTCTGTGACAGAATCCTGGTGATGCGGCAGGGCAGGATCGTTGAGTCAGGACCTGCACTCGACGTCATAGATAATCCTCAGCACCCATACACCAAAGCCCTCAGGGCAGCGGTTCCAGTCGTCAGCAGGCCAGCTTGAATCAGAACGGGTGAGTGAATTCTGTACTGCAAGAACTGAGCTTCTGGACAAGTTTAGGGCTGAACCAAGACTTATTAGACCACATCAGTCTATCACGAGGGCCGAGGTCTCACGGTTGAAGATACTCCAGAGAAAGAGGGCCGGGGAAGCGGTTAGAAGCCTCTTCGAACCTGCGAGTGTAGCGGTCGTCGGCGCCTCAGACGACCCTACGAAGTTCGGATACCTCCTGATGAGCAACCTCCTAGATTTCGGGTACAAAGGAAAGATCTATCCGGTCAACAGGAAGCGGGAGACAGTATTCGGGCTGAGATGCTACCCGACCGTCAAAGCGATCCCGGATGAGGTCGAGGCTGTGATAGTGCTCGTCCCAGCTGAACACACCTTACAGATAATGCAGGAGTGTGTGGAGAAGAGTGTGAGCGGAGTTATCATCTGCACATCAGGATTCAGAGAGGCGGGCAGGGGCGGGGCTGAGCTTGAAGAGAAGATTCTCGAGACTGCAGGGAAGGGCGGTATCAGGATCGCTGGACCTAACACCACAGGATTTCTCAATGCCTACAACGGCTTCACCTCCGCATTCGTAAAGATCTCAAGACCTAGACCGGGCAACGTCTCGATAATCTCTCAGACAGGAATGTTCGCATCGGTCTTGCTGGAACATATACTGTCAACCCAGCCCTTCGGCCTCAGCAAGGTCGCCGGCCTAGGCAACAAGACCGATATCGACGACGCCGACGTCCTCGAGTACTACGAGGATGATGAAGAGACGAAGGTCATAGCGATCTACGCTGAGGGCATAAAGGATGGGAGAAGATTCCTCGAGGTCTCAAAGAGAGTGGCGAGGAAGAAGCCGATCATCATCCTGAAATCCGCCAGATCATCCTCCGGTGGGAGAGCTGCACTCACCCATACAGGGTCACTCATGGTTAGGGACGAGATCTTCGACGCTGTCTGCAGAGCAGCCGGCTTGATAAGGGTTGAAGACATCGAGGAGCTGATAGACCTTGCCAAGGCATTCGCGCTTCTCCCCGCGGCCAGAGGAGACAGGGTTGGAGTAATAGCGTATACGGGCGCAGGCTGCGTTATGAGTGCAGACGCGATAGAGAGGTATGGACTTAAGCTCGCAACACCCACCGAGGAGACCATGGAGAGGCTCAGGCGCCACGCGCCAAGCTTCGGCATACTCTCCAACCCGCTCGACGCCGAGCTTGTCCGTCAAGGCGTCGGTGACCCTCAAACCTCACTTATAATATCGCTTGAGGCTTTCCTCTCAGACCCGGAAGTCGACATGGTCTCGCTCGTCCTGGTTGGGCTGACCAAGGAGAGCAAGATATGGGATG
>JAWCLX010000065.1:6752-7883 GCA_038850385.1 Bathyarchaeia archaeon
CTTCCCGAAAATAAGGCAGAGATTCCCTGAGAAGCCTCTAGTCGTAACGAACCTAGCATCCCGGGAGGTGATGGATGAGTACAGGGAGAGGCTGGAGAGGCTTGGGATCCCCGTGTATCCATCCCTGCTCCGCAACATCCGTGCCCTGAGCGCTCTCAACAAGTACTACTGCAGGATGCGTCATAGTGGACACGTAAGCTGAGGGATTGGGGCGAACCAAACGTGGGTCGACCTCTTGAGGGCGTGCGCATACTCGACCTTACACGCCTGAATCCAGGCGGCTACTGCACTATGCTGCTCGCCGATATGGGCGCTGAGGTCCTGAAGGTCGAGCAGCCGGGTGTCGGCGACTACATGAGAGATACTCCACCGATGGTCGGAGGCCAGAGCGCGATGTTCCTAACTCTCAACAGGAACAAGAGGAGCCTCACACTCAACCTGAAATCTGAGAAGGGAAAAGAGATCTTCGACAGGCTGCTGGGGAGGTATGATGTCCTGGTTGAGAGTTTTCGGCCAGGAGTCATGGATAGGCTCGGCCTAGACTACCGGACATTGAGAACGAAACACCCGAGACTGATCTACTGCTCGTTGACAGGCTACGGTCAAGACGGCCCGTATAAGGGTCTCGTTGGGCATGACATAAACTACCTGGCGCTCTCAGGCGTGCTCAGCCTCACCGGGAAGAGGGGCGGCCCCCCTATCGTCCCAGGGATCCCGATAGCTGACATTGCAGGCAGCATGTTCGCCATGATCGGGATACTCATATCACTTATCTTGAGGGAGAAGACTGGGAGGGGCCAGCATATAGACGTCTCGATGTTCGACGGCCTAGTCTCTTGGCTGACGATACAGGCTGCAAGATACTTCGCTGAAGGGAGGCCTCCGGAGAGGGAGACCTGGCCAGCAGGCGGTGAGGCCTTCTATGACGTCTACCAGACAAGAGACGGCGGGTACGTCGCGGTCGGTGCTGCTGAACAGAAGTTCTGGAGGATCCTGTGCCAGGGGATCGGAGCGCCTGAGCTTGCGGAGTTAAAGGTCGGGGTCTGCCAGCATTCACCTGAAGCCCACGCAAGGCTCTCCGAGATCTTCAAGACGAAGACAAGGGATGAATGGTTCAGTCTACTAGCCGGG
>JAWCLX010000066.1:0-1677 GCA_038850385.1 Bathyarchaeia archaeon
CCGCTGATAGAGACCAGGATCGCGACCTTCCTCGACACTGCCCAGTTGACCAAGCCCCTCGAGAGTGGGCCTATGGCTGCAAGGTTTATCGGGGTCTCAGAGGTCAAGGCTGCCAGCTTAGAGTCTCCGAAGAGCCTCATCGGAGCCTTAGGATTGCCTTGATGGATCACCATCACCGGCGGGAGAAGGTCTGACTCGACATGACCTATCTCAGGCAGGTTCAGGGCATGAACTATGTGACTGACAGCGATCATGCCTGTCAGTCCAGTATCAGGCATCCCGACTAGGCAGTACTTGACTGAGGAGAGCGGAGTGTCCTCAACGATCTGGATCTCCTCAATCATCTGTGAAACCTGGGGTAGTGTAGGCGAATCGTGTTGATTAACTTTTTCCGGGAGACATGCAGACCTCGTTTAGATCTTGAAAAAAGTTTAAGTCGGGGCAGTCTAGCCGGTAGCTGAGATGTCGATATGGAGTCTGAGGTGACTGCTACAGAAGGCAGACTCAAGGTCATACTGCTCATAAGCATTCTTCTCAATGCTGCTCTTGCTTCAGCAGTTGTCTTTGACTTCCTCGGGGTGAGGGTGCCTGATCAACGATACTCAGACCTGGCGTACCAGAATCAGAACCTGACAAGGACCATCAACTCACTCAAGCAGGAGACTACGATGCTCCAGAGCCAGCTCTCCTACTACAAGGCGCAGGCTGAATACTACTCACGCATCCTGAGACTGAACAAGACTCGCGGCGACGGCGCGGTCGGCAGGTCTGAGATCAACATCGTCGCAGTCCGACAGGTGAGTGATCCAGTATCAGGGTTTGCCTATGAAGGCGTGGTACTGACCGTGCACCTGGAAATCCGGGAAGGTGAGGGTAGACTCCTAATCAATACAAGGCCGAAGATCGGAATAGACCTTCAGACCAGTGCGAATACAGCGATCCTTGTTGCGGAGAATGTGACAGGCCTCTCCCTCCGTGACAGTGATGTGATACTGACCGTGACGGCTGACAGTGAGACTGAGGTACTGGATGGGCCCAGCGCCGGCGCCGCGATAACAGTCGCCCTCATAACCGCGATTAGAAACCAGACCGTGGACAACACCGCATTCATCACTGGAACGATAAGCCCTGACGGTAGTGTAGGGAGGATAGGAGGGGTTCTAGAGAAGGCTGCTGCAGCAGCGAAGTTTGGAGCGAGGAGGTTCCTTGTGCCGACTGGGCAGAGCACTGCTGTAACCTACAGGACTGAGAAGAGCCAACCGGCCCCAGGCCTCACGATAATCACTACTAGGCCTGAGTTAGTGAGTGTAGAGGATTACTTGAGAGAGCAGGGCTTCAGCCTGGAGGTCCGTGAGGTCGCTAACATCATGCAGGCCTACGACCTTCTGGTGTCGAGGCAGAGCTGACCTAACCGGTTCGGCGGTCTTCTTTCCCTGTTCTCAAGAGGGCCTCCATCTTGATGTCTCTCCTTATCCTCTCAGCCAGCTCCTCCATCTTCAGCGGCGGCTTCAGGGGGCCCCCCCAGCCACCCTCATGATAGATCATGTTGTACAGCCGGATGCTGGTAGGGACGTCGAGCCCGGCTGATTCCATCAACTCCTTGTTTGAGAAGACCTCGGCTGGACTGCCCTCAGCCACTATGGATCCATCCTTGACTATGCAGATCCTGTCAGCTAT
>JAWCLX010000066.1:1687-3969 GCA_038850385.1 Bathyarchaeia archaeon
CTATCCTCGCCGCGAGGTCCAGGTCATGAGTCGCGACCACGACGCTCATGCCCAGTTCATCCCTGGCCTTCACGACAAGCTCTTCGATTCGCCTAGAGTTTCTGCTGTCCAAGTCGGCTGTAGGCTCATCAAGCGCAATTATCCTCGGCCTCATAGCTAGGACCCCTGCGATCGCGACGAGTTTCTTCTCTCCTCCACTGAGGTAGTGTGGAACCTTCTCGTACTCTTTGAATCCAACCGTCTCCAGAGCCCAGAGAGCCCTCTTCCGGGCCTCTTCCCTTGAGAGGCCGAGGTTGAGCGGGCCGAACATCACGTCGTCCAGGATTGTGGGGGAGAAGAGCTGGCTCTCGGCATCCTGGAATACAAGCCCGACTTCCTTCCTTAACTCCCTGAGGTTCTGAGCGTCGATCCTCTTCCCGAAGACCTTCAGAATCCCATCTGTGGGCAGTAGTAGGCCGTTGAGGTGTTCAAGGAGGGTTGATTTTCCTGAGCCGTTAGGGCCGCAGAGGCAGACGATCTCGTGGGCGTAGACTCTGAGGTACATGCAATGGATACCCTTCGTCCCGTCAGGGTAGATATGCGTCAGACAGTCCGCATGTATCAGAAGTTCACTCTCTTCAGTTCTGGACAACAGGATCTCACCCAAAAGCCAGGATGGATATGAGCCCAGCCGCCGAGAGCAGGAGGCATGATACACCTCTGAGGCTCAGCCTCACCGGCAACGTGTACGTCTTGATCCTTCCATCGAATCCCCTGGCCTCCATAGCCTTTGCGATCCGCTCCGCACGGTCGAATGAATGGACGAAGGCTACGGCGAAGATCCCGCTGAAGATGCGGGTCTGGGTGAGCAGACCCTTGACCAGGTCTCCACCCCTTGAGCTTACGGCCTTCAGGAGTGAGTTGACCTCCTCCAGAACTACGAAGGAGAACCTGTAGGCCAGCAGGAATACAGTGTTTATCGGTGTTGGGAGGATACGGTTCACGATGGCGCAGATCTGGGAGTACTTTGTCGTCATGATGAATGAGAATGAGTAGGTTACTGCTGAGAGTGTCCTCAAAAGAAGTCTTGCCAGCAGCTGCAGCCCACTGTAGGTGATCTGGATTTGGGAGGCGCCTAGTGTGAGGGCGGGTGCTCCAGGCTCATTGAAGATGAAGGGAAGCGCAACCGCCGAGACGAATGAGACAGGTATCAGGTACCATCTCAGCAGGAGTCTCAGGGGCAAACGGCCGAGCCGATACACCATCAAGGTGAGGAGGAACAGCCCAAGAAGGTACTCTATCTTTTGCAGAATAGTGGCTGCGAAGACTATCAAGATGAGGTATGCTAGCTTCAGGTAGCCGTCTGACCTGTGCAGTAAGCTATCCCCATACTCTGCAAGATACGATACCATGCCGAAGTCAGGGAGATGGCTTGGGGACCTAATCCTAGCCAAGCCTCTGCCTCCCACCTACTCGCATGAACGTGTACACCGTGAACCCTGTGGCGAGTGTGGCAAGCGTGAGCACTATGTAGAGGGGGAAGTTCTCCACCTCTACCAGGAGGTCTCGATGAGCTTCAGTATCCTCGCCGCCACTGTCTAGTCCTACTGCTTGACGGAATCTTTCCTCAACTCCCCCTTCGGTGACTCTTGCCGCAGCCGAGTAGCCGAAGATCAGCAGCAGTACCAGAAAGGCTGCGATAGAGGCTTCGTGGCTTCGCCTCACATTTATCGACTCCCAGATACGCTCAGCAGGTCAGGCCTGAGTTTGCCCAAGTATGTGAGGGTGAATCCTGTGATGACCCCTTCGATGGCTGCGACGAAAATGTTCGCGGCCGTGAGTAACGTCAGATTCGAGACCGTCTCACCCATACTCAAGGCTGATCCTTGGATGCCTGAGAGCGCTACTATACAGACCATGACCAGACTTCCAACGGCGAGCGCCGCTACCGTGGCGAGTGCGCCAGCAGAGAATATGCTCAGCCTCTTCCTGAAAGTTTGAAACGACATGCAGCTCAGGAAGACCTCCACCGTGTTTACGACTGAGTTTGCGCCGATCAAACCCCATCCTCCGTGGCCGACCGCGGCTGAGAATATGTTGACGATGAAGACGGAGACCGCTCCGAATGCAGGTCCAAGGAGGATGCCTACCAGAGGGGTCAGGCTGAGATGTATGCCGCCCAGCAGCGGTATGTTGATCTGGAATACTGCGAATGAGGCTGCTGTGGCCATGGCGGCTACCGCTATCTTGAGTGGGTCGAGACTACCCCTCCTTCTTATAGTGTAGACTATTCCTGCTGTCGC
>JAWCLX010000066.1:3979-6786 GCA_038850385.1 Bathyarchaeia archaeon
ATGGATATGAGCCAACTACGTGCATCCAAGATTCCGAATACGCTGCTATTAACATTTAAGCATTGCTTTAATAATTCTTATATATAGTCATGGAACAATATTAATAACAGGTTAGGCGCCTTGACTGTGATCAGCATATCAGCTAACGAGAAGATGCTCTCAGACCTCAACAGGATCCAGAGGGAACTCGGATTCTCAGGGAGATCCGAAACTATCAGAGCAGCAGTCCGAATGTTCATGTCAGAGTACACTGATAAGAAGGACTTGACCGGCAGGGTGAGAGGTGTACTGCTGGTCATTCATGAGCATGAGGCTGAGGACTTCATCACGAGAATAAAGCACAAGTTCATGGACATAATCTATACTCAGCTCCATAACAGATTCAGAGAGGGCAGATGCTTGGAGCTCTTCATCCTGGATGGGGAGGCGGAGAGAATAGGGCAGCTGAAGAAGGCTCTGCAGAAGAGCGAGCAGATCGAGCATGTGAAGCTCATAGTTGCTTGACGACTTCTGGCGGAGAGGTGCCCCCCTCAACCGAATAAATATCGTATCACAGTCAGGATGATCCTGTACCCAGCCTTTATGCTATTGATGGGCGCGCCTGAGATCTTTGATCTCCCGATCCTTCTCCTGTAGCTGACGTCAACCTCCGCTACGCGCAGACCCATCCTGAAGGCTTTGATCATCATCTCGACGTTCCATCCGTATGTCTGATCCTTCATGCCTAGGCTTTTGAGGCTCCTCCACCTTATCGCCCTGAAGGGACCCAGATCAGAGAAGGATCTCCCATACAGAATCCTCAGGAGTGCAAGTGCGAGCCTGTTGCCGAGTCTTGCATGGAGCGGCATCGCTCCTTCCTCCATCATGGAGGGGGCTCGGTTGCCTATGACCATGTCTGCTTCACCTCTAAGAATAGGCCTCAGAACTCGATCAATCTCTCCAGGGTCGCTGCTGTAGTCCCCATCGATGAAGATGACAACTTCAGGTTCAATCCCGTCCAGATACCTGACCGCTGCCAAGCAGGCATTTCCGTAGCCTCTACGCGGCTCGAAGATGACCTTTGCGCCGTGGCCTAGCGCCACGCTCGCGGTGTCGTCTGTGCTGCCATTATCAACGACGACCACCTCATCCACGATCTCCCTCGGAACCTCAGCCAGGACCTCTCCTATTGCTGAGGACTCGTTAAGCGCCGGGATCACGAGGCAGAGCCTAGGTCTTCGCAATCTGGGGAGACACCTTATCTACATCACCCCACTCTTTACAAGTCTTGACTATTTGAATCAGCCTGAGACTGGAGGGTCCACTGAAGACCGTGGACTGTATTATACTGTTCACAAAGGCTCCTGTTAGAGACCAGGTGAAGACGAGACTGATTCAACCAGGGTCTCTCGACGCCTCAGAGGCTGCGTTACTTTACGGAGCTTTCCTCAGCGACGTCCTTGAGACAGTGGGAAGATACACGAGAGAGAGGAGCGTCGACCTGGCACTGTCCTACACCCCCAAGGAGGGCTTAAGTGAGATCATGAGGCTGATTGGAAAACTCAGCGTCCCCGTAAAGATATCGAGTTTTGATCTTCAGGAAGATACGACTTTCGATCAGAAGATAAGCAATGTCTTCAGCAAGGCTTTCATGTCTGGCTATGAGGCGGCTGTAGTCATAGGTGGCGACTTACCAACGATCAGTGAGAGGCATCTCGATGAGGCCTTCAGGCTGCTAGGCGAATCTAGCAGTCATGAAGGAGGCGTGATCGTGGTCGGGCCGGGACTGGATGGAGGAGTATACTTGATCGGTCTCCGGAGTGGAACACATTTCACCTTCGATGGAGTGTTTGAGAGGACTGATGGTACAGACATGTCTCTCTCACTACTGGAGAAGAGGGCGGAAGACCTCTCAGTCCTTTTGCTCAAGACCAGTATACACTACGATGTCGACGTCCCTGAGGATCTGGAGATCTTGAAGAGAGAACTCTCGGGGGACTCCGGCTTGGCCCCTCACACCAGATCAGCATTATACGCCTTGGGACTGATGCAGGCTGATAACTGACTGTCCCAGAAGGCTTGTGAGGATTCAGGTGTGATGCTTGACTTTTCGCAGGTGGGCCTGTGTTAGATGTGTCAGCTTGGGGTGGTTGCGAGGAGGCAGGGCGGCTCTTCAGGGGCTGGGCTTTCTCCTTGAGCCGCCTCTTCAGTCCTGCCTCCTCCAGGAGGCTTCCCGGCTGGGCTGGCTGCAGGCTCTATGAGCCCTTCTGACTGGAGTGTTCGGTGGAGTCTTCCAACAGCGCTGAGCACTTCATCTTCACTCTTCGCGCCGGCGCAGACGACCTTGCCGTTTGTGAAGAGGAGGAGTGTGACTCTGGGCTCATCCATCATGTAGATGAGTCCGGGGAAGTTCTCAGGTTCATAGATTGTTCTTCTGAGGGTCATCGCCAAGTCCTCGAGGTCAACCTTGATTCTCAGGTCGGCACATGCCACCATATTCTGTATCTCGATCTTGGGTTTGCTGAGTATCGTCGCCCCAGCGGACCGGAGCTGCTCGACAGCGTTCACTATGGCTCTCTTGGCCTGTCTCACGGACTTGGTTCCCATCGAGATTATCCTGCCGGAGTTGAAGACGAGTAGTAGACATCTCGGCCTCTTGAGGTTGAAGAATAGTCCTGGGAACCTCTCTGGGTTGTATCTTGCTCCTGGGATCGTCTCTGATATCAGGTTGAGGTCGAGGCGCTGCTCAAGCTTTCCTGAGGCTACGACGTTCTCTACGCTCAGCCGGTAGTCCTGGTTCAGCAGGGCGTGTTCCTCAACAGTTAGCT
>JAWCLX010000066.1:6796-7828 GCA_038850385.1 Bathyarchaeia archaeon
GATGCGTGATCATAGGTTTTCAGTCCAAGCTGGCCTCTAGGTGGTTACTGTGGTTTTCACGAACCTAGCTAGGTTGCTGTTGCATTCTGGACATGATGCTCGCATCATTCTTCTGCCGTTCACTGAACTCTCATCGACTGAACTGTCGTCTACTGTGACCTTTCGTCTGCATTTCAGGCAGAACATCTCCATCCCTATCACTCCTTCTCATTCTGGTTTCTCGGGATTTCCACCTTGGTATGTGCAGCCGAGTATAAAAGTGTTGCTGTGAGGAACACAACAACAGATTTCAGCGTGGACCTGCCTCTAAAGACAGCAGACCAACCCAAGCCAGAACGTCTAGAGCAACCAGTCAAGCGCCACAGGCATCATTCAAGAGGAAGATACCAAGCCAGAAGCTGCGACGGAGATACCTATCTAGTGGAGCCTCACAGGCAGCAATATTCTAGATGGTATCGCCTATCTGATCTTTATCGCGACCTTGACGGACTCGTGTTTCTCAGGTTCTGCAGCGACTCTGAAAGCCTCCCCCGCCTCCTCCATTGGAAACTCATGTGTAACTACAGGCTTCACTGATCCGTTCGCGAGACATTTGATGGCAAGTCTGACCGCATTCGCAGGCCCAAGCCTGGCGTTCTTGATGGTCAAGCCTCTGTCTATCATGTCCCTGAAAGGCTGCTCTATCACAAGCTCTCTCCCATATATGCTCACAATCACGACCGTTCCCATCCTCTTGGAGGCTCTCAACACCTGATTGAATGCTGGCGGGTAGCCCGTGCACTCGAGGGCAACATCCACGCCGAGTCCATCAGTCTCCTCAAGGATCATCTTCACAGCATCCTCGTGGTTCACGTTGAAGACCTTGGTCGCGCCTAGCTTCTCAGCCAGTCTCAACCTGTAGTCAGCTATGTCGGTCACGAAGATCTGCGGTGAACCTAGTACCTTGGCGTACTGCATCGCGTACAGGCCGATCGCCCCGGCACCCCAAACCAGAACAGACTTCTCACCGTCAACCTGCCCTAGATACCCAAC
>JAWCLX010000067.1:0-2807 GCA_038850385.1 Bathyarchaeia archaeon
CATTAGAGAAGGCGCTTATTCCATGAGCGCCTAAGCGCCGCCCCTGTAAAGCACCTTCCATACCATCGCGCTAGTCAATTGAGGCGAAAACCTTCCCACAGTGAAGCTTTCTAGGGCCTCCTGCAAGTCTGTCTGTAAGGATGGTTCATTCCATCTGCAGCCTTGCTCTTCTCCCACGCTCTCTTCCTCCGGGCGGTACTGGTGTTGCCAAGCCCAAAGGGCGGCGGCCATATGCCAGAGGCGAGGACAGATCGTCCTACCTCGTCCTTCTGGAATCTTGAGGCTATTATGCGCCGCTGTCTCATTCAGGCCCGTAGCACTGGAACGGGGGGCACCACAGGTTAGTTGCTTAGAATGATCTTGGAACTTGTTGATGAAAGGTTAAGAGGGAGGTCATGCAGTATGAGAAGAAATCTTTTTTGCACAAAGCCTGGGAGGCCCCGCCACCAGCAACCGATCCCTGAACTTACACGTCTCTGGTACCTGATCTGGATTTCCAAGAAGTATGAGCTTGAGACCCGAAAGTTTCTTGAATGCTTCCTAGATGCGTGGATAAACAAGGAATCATCGTACAATGGGATATTGATCCAATGCCGACAGAAGACAAAGGATGAAGGTGTCTTCCTTGTAACGAAGGACCTGAAGGTAATCACGCAACTGCGCCTCACCGAGGCAACGTTGAAGCATATGCCGGAAGTGGATGTTGAAAGCCTTCCATGGGACAAAACCACTCCAAACAGAGACAACAGAAGATTAGGACCTGTCGATATGCAGATCAGGGACATAGGTTCAAGGGTCAAATGGGTTAACCTGAAAGCAAAAGTTGTCGAGAAGTCGATCACGAGAACAGTCTTCTCGAGACGCACCAGTGACCCCCTCAGCCTGTCAACCTCAACAATCTCTGATGGCACCGGCTCCATCAAGATGCCACTTTGGAATGCCCAAATAGGCATGGTCTCAAGCGGTGATATGATTCAGATCGAGAACGGAAAGGTGGGAATGTTTAGAGGAGAACTGCAAGTAAGTATTGGAAAGACCGGCAGACTCACAGTCATCAAGAACAAATCTAAGTGAACACGAAACATGTGTCAAGCCAGTTTTTCTCAAGAAGCTTCTCAAATGAGACAGCGTCATCTTCTTCTCTTCGGACGCTATCCAATCAGCTAACTCCAACTCCTTACTTGTCATTAACTTCTTATCGCTGACACATTTTGACAGCTAGCTCAGGTATCGAAATGAATGGAAAGCTTCATTTGTTTCCTGCAGTTGAATAGGCTAAGGGTTGTTATTCCAATGACTCCTGGAAAGCTTCCACTAACGTTGCTATTGACGATTGCGATTGTATCGAATGTCTCCTTCTTACCGTACGAGGCTAGAGCGTCAATAGAGCTGAAACACGATGATGGCGTACCTGAAGGTTCTGAGGGTGATAAGGTAGGTGAATATCGAGCAGTCAGATTCTCCCTACCACAAGGCTGGTCTCAAGCCTTGCTTTTGAGAGTGAGATACTACTTCATGGCCGACTCAGCTTGGTTCAGAGTGTATGTTCTTGGTTCTGACGGCAGTACGGAACTATTGATCCCGCCTTTGAAGTTGGACTCAATGGTGGGCTGGCTTGATGTCGACTTGAGATCATACAACATAATCGTCACGGGTGACTTCTATGTTGCCATAGAGTTCTCTGGCGATCCTGGTATGACACCTCCTCAACCACGGATCGGTTATGACACAACCTCACCCTTGGGCCCTTCGTTTCAAGGGCAGCCGGGTAACTGGAAACCTTTTGATCTTGGCAGGAATGTAATGATCAGAGCTGAGGTTGAGGATATGACGCCGAGACCTGTCGGCGGTATTGTAGTTCCAACCAACAAGCTTGAGATCCTAACACCATACCTGGCACTAGCAGGACTAGTCGCAGCATTATCAGCGGTTGTAGTCGTCAGGAGAAGAAGTAGATGTCTGAAGTTATCCTTGAGCCCCAAGCCACATTCTGATATCAACGTTTAACCATGGGATCCTCAAGCAGATGTTGATTCCCTCAACATACCATACCTATCGGGATGCTTTTGAAGAAATCAAGCGGGACTCGAACCCGGATCGTGGTGGGCCGGGGGAGATTTGAACTCCCGACCTTGCGGCCTATTGGTTTCCGCGTGTAAGGCGGACGTTCTAGCCCAGCTGAACTACCGACCCAGCACTAACCCTGTTGTTCACCTGTCTTGATATAGGTTTCTCGTGCATAGCTCACCCTTGAACCATCGATCAGAGGTGGAGAGTCTTGACTGACTCACAGGGGATCGTTGGAATGTTGAGTCCAATACTTGAGAGGCGTAGCGTCAGACGATTCAAGCCAAAGCCTGTCTCCAGAAAGCTTCTCAACCTAGTGGTCAAGGCGGGACAGAGGGCGCCAACATCCTGTGGTGCTCAATTCTACAGCCTCATCGAGATTGATGACGCCAGAAAGCGTAAGGAAATAATCAAGATGACGGGAAGGAATCGTGCTCTAGAATCGGCTCCTGTATGGATCTTCGTCTGCTCCGATGCAGCGCGGACCACGATGATGTTCCGAACGCTCAGAATAGATTGCCGCCTGGGTGAACTGACGCGACTCATTCACTCCCTCATAGACGCATCCCTCGCAGCCGAGAATATGGTCACTGCCGCTGAATCACTCGGCCTAGGTTCTGTATTCACCATCTATCACTGGAGGGCCCTCGGAGAGATCTCGAAGCTTCTCAGACTGCCTGAAGGAGTCCTGCCCATTCTCCTCTTGTGCATCGGTCACCCTGACGAGAGGCCTCCACTCA
>JAWCLX010000067.1:2817-6565 GCA_038850385.1 Bathyarchaeia archaeon
GCTGAGCACCACCATCATTCATCACAGAAACATGTACAGGCTCCCCACACGCCAGACGTTGTTAAGAGAGTACGTCAAGAGCAACAGGTCGCTTGTACAGATGAGATACTTTAGTGGTGAAGTGAAGGATCTCGCCCAGCATTGGCAGAGGAAATTCCGTTCAAGGGAGATGGCCTCAAAGGAAAAGAGATTAAGGATGGAGCTTCAGAGACTAGGCTTCCTCCCAAGCAAGCTGTAAGAGAGTGTATTCAAGTGGATATGCCGACGGCTAGAGGCCCAGCCGGTCAAGTCAGAGCCGTCATCTTCGACCTTGATGAGACACTGATAGACTCTGTTCAGGGCCATGTTGGGGCGCATGCTGAGGTGTGCAGAGTATTGGGCGAGTTTCTGAGGGGGAAGGGGATCTCAGTCGATGAAAAGGAGGTTCTCACACAGATATCCAAACTTGACGACGAGATGAACAAGCAATTCATATATGACCGTAACGAATGGTGGCCCAGACTCCTGCAGAGGATGACTGTACAGACAAGTCTCCCTCAAGAGCTGGTGGAGAGGCTGACCAGAAGCTACTGGCTAGCGTACGCCTCATCAGCGAAGCCTTACACTGAGGCTCTGCCCGTCCTCAAGTACCTTAGGGACAGAGGTTACCTGCTCGGTCTACTTTCAGACACAGACAGGCTGCCAGGTATGAAGCGTTACAGGATAGAGATCCAGCCTTTCAAAGACCTCTTCCACATAACACTGGTCTCCGGAGAGGATACGAAGCAGACGAAGCCAAGCCCTGAACCGTTCTTGGCTGCGGCAGAGAAGCTCGGTGTCCGACCGGAGGAATGCGTCTTCGTCGGCGACAAGCCTTTCGCAGATATCGAAGGAGCCAAGAAGGCTGGGATGAAGACTGTGCTGGTCTACAGAAGGGACTGGGGAGTCAAGGTCGAGGCTGACTACGTGATAAGATCCCTCGATGAGCTCAGACACATCCTATGAAGAATCATTTCAGGAACAACCCTGCATTAGAATAGTACTTCTAGGTACACCAGCTCTGAACAGATGCCGCCTACGCCAGAACGTGAGAAAGAAATCTAGACCGTGATCATCTCAGTAGGCGACCTCGCCAGAGGTCTGCAGCCATCCTCTGTCACGACAAAGACATCCTCTATCCTGACGCCGAACTCCCCGGCAACATAGACTCCAGGCTCAATGCTGAAGGTCATGCCAGGCTCAAGTCTTGTCTGATCTCGCTGTCGTATGTATGGCGGCTCATGTATATCCAGCCCGACACCGTGGCCTGTCCGATGTATGAAGTACTCACCGTATCCGCTTTCCACAATGATCCTCCTGGCCGCGAGGTCAACAGTCTCCGACGCCACACCCGGCTTGACAGCCCTCACCGCCTCCTGATACGCCTTCAATACAGTGCTATAGACCTTCTCCATCTTCGGGCTGATCTTCCCGACGGCGACGGTTCTTGTGATGTCTGAGCAGTACCGGTTGAGTCTTGCACCAACATCGAAGGTGACGAACTCACCATCTCTGAGCTTCCGGTCCCCACTCCCATGATGTGGAATTGAGCCGTTCGGACCTGAGGCGACTATAGTCTCGAAGGCAGATCCTTCAGCACCCTTGACCCGCATCTCATACTCCAGATGCGCAGCTAACTCATACTCTCTACTATATTCCCTGCATAGAGGAAAAGTCGCTGCAAGGGCGGCTTCAGCGAGCTCAGCCGACCTCTCCATGCACCGTATCTCCTGCTCAGACTTGATCATCCTCATCTGCCCAAGCATCTCGGATGTGAAGATGTACTCGGCTCCTGGTGCAGCCTCCTTGAATAGTCTGAACTGGCTCGCCCATAACCTGTCTGGGACCGCGATCCTTCCCTCATCTATCTTGAGCTTCTGAAGGAGCTCCCTGAGCTGGGCCACAGTTCCGGTTTCCTCATCCCATACCTGAACATCATCTATCCATGACCTCTGCTTCACCTGATCTTCATAGAGTCTCGGAACCATGAACATCGGCTCACCCGCTCTTGGGAGCGTACACAGGATTGGCCGCTCAGCAGGATCAGTCCAGAAGCCTGTCAGATAGTACATGTCGGCCGAGGGCGTCAGGCAGAGGGCGTCCACACCCTTCTCTTCCATTATCACCCTAACTCTTGCACAGCGTTCCTTGAACTCTCCTATCATCTCCATCCATCAGCCCTGCCGCACATGTGGTCTTAGTCTGAAGTGATATTCTTCCCGTAATAGGTATTCTCTGGAGGCAGGCAGGGCAGAGGCAGTCCTCCCTCAGCTGCCAGGCTGCATCATGATAGGGTGAAGCAGACGGTTAACTCCCTTCGGATTCCCTGACCTCTGGAAAGCCAGAGGGAGAACTCAAGAAAACAGAAACAATATGTGAGTGCTTCAGAACTTGCCGGAAGCCTTTGAGGCTTGACTCAGACATCTAGGTGAAGGCTAGATCGTTCATGAGGATGTTGGCGCTCTGCAACCTATAATGGTACATCCTTTGGTTCGAGCCTCTTGATATCTGGGATCTTGTCGAAATCCTTGTCAAACGACACTATCTCGTCTATCTGCATGTTCCTCATCGCCTGATATGCTGTTGAGTCGTCGAAGTCCAGATTGTAGTTTTGCATATGCCTCGTCGCCTCTATTCGGTCATACATGGATAGGAAGTAGGCCCGGAGGGATTTGCAGCCTAGAAGTGATGAGAGGAAGAGCGAGAGTTCAGCTGGATTCTTCCCCTCCTTCTCCATCGTCAAGACTATGCCATCGACTATGAAGTCCGTTGTCGCTGCCTCGATAGAGCCTCTGCATACACGTTGAAGGAATGCTTCACACTCAGCCGCCTGCTCCTGATCAAGGAGCAGTTCAAGGAAGACGTTTGCATCTATGAAGTACAGGCTATGTCAGCCTCTGGCTTTATCCGCCCTGACCTCAGCCGCCTCATGTTGGAGTTCGAGACTGCTCTTCTTGACGTTGCGCAGCATCCCTCTCAACGCCTTCACTGGTTCACTTGGAATCTCCACTTGACGCATGGCCTCCTTTGACCGTATCCAGCTTCTGATGGCATCCTCCGCTGCCTTGCTCAGTGATCCTCTGGAGTATCCATAACACTCCATGGAGAGTCTCCTGAACTTTTTCTCGAGCTCTTCCGGGACATAGACCCTTAACGGTTTCATGAACTCAAATTGAGCACAAAGACATTTAAACCTTTAGTCTTAAAGGCCTTTAATCCTTTTTTCTTCAACCTCCAGACCCTCTTCAAATCTCAATCCGCCTCAGTCTCCTATAGCAGACTCGAGACAATGAATGCCCAGCAATGACACCGAAAGTTTCAGATTCATCTATGGACAGAGGCCCCCAACATCCTGTGACGCTCACCCCTGCAGCCTTCTTGGGTTCAGCGATGTCAGAGACTGCAATGCAACACTCAAGATCGCCGGAGAGAATCGTGAACTGGAACCGGCTCATGTATGGGTACTCCTGTAATCGGTATTCTCTGGCCGCAGGCAGGGCAGAGGCAGTCTCCCCCGACTTTGCATTCAACGATCTTGAATGCGCTACGTTTAATGAGAAGCTCACCGCAACTGTGGCAGTAAGTATCCTCATACCTGTGGCCGGGGCAGTTGCCTAGATAAACGTAGTCTACTCCCTGATTCTTCGCGATGGAGTAAGCCCTCTCCAGTTTCTCAAGGGGTGTCGGTCCACGGTCGAGCATCAGGTAGTCTGGGTGGAACCTGGTGAAG
>JAWCLX010000067.1:6575-7721 GCA_038850385.1 Bathyarchaeia archaeon
GTTGAACCACCTCCATGATCGATTCCTCCCTATCGTTAATCCCTGGGATGAGGAGGACTACCACTTCAACATGCATCCCCAGACCCTTTGCTTCCCTGACATTCCTCCATACAAGATCTACATCTGCGTCACAGAATCTTCTAACAGCTCCAGCATCACCTTTCACATCGAACTTGACAGCGTCCAGTCCTGAGTCCCTGAGTCTCCTAAGAGCCTGGACCGTCATGTAGCCGTTTGAGACGTAACTGGTATTCAGTCCGAGACTCTTTGCGAGTGGGAAGAGGTCTAGGGCGTACTCCAGCAGTAACGTAGGCTCGTTGAAGCTTAGGGAGACGCCGTGGCATCCTGAACTAGACGCTATCCTAACCAGATCTTCAGGGCTCGTATAGGTTGCGGTCTTGGGATTCGGAGGGGTCTTACTTATCTCAAAATTCTGACACCAGCTGCAAGATTGATTACATCCCCAGGAGCCTACTGTCAGCGCTCGGCTGCCAGGCCAGAAGTGGAAGAACGGCTTCTTCTCTATCGGGTTTACTGAGATCGAGGAGATGTCTCCGTAGACGAGTGTGTAGATCTTCCCTTCTACATTCATCCTCGTCCGGCAATATCCGGTCCTTCCAGGAGGGATGAGGCATCTTCTCTCACATGTGAGGCATCTGGCCTTCTCACCCTCAATGGTGTATAATCTGGATTCGCGGACGGTCGGCTTCTCAAGCAGCTCTCTGTGAGTTGCAGGTACTGCCTCGAAACCACCGCTCATGAACGGATCATCTGAAGTATCGTCCAAGGAAGAAGATCAGAATGGAGATTATCGAGATTATGATCAGTATCGGTGATGTTGCGAAGTAGAAGTTGTCGGTTCTATATGTCCACCAGACTATCGGCGGAAGCTTCCCCAGCGCCGGAAGCTGTCTCGCGATAAATGGAAGCATCACAAGTATGAATCCGATGGCTATCAGTATCAATCCAAGTACGGTGAATATGTGGAGGTCCTCCTGCATATCTTCCAGCCTCAGATCGATACTAGTCCTCATGGAATCGCTTAAAGATCTCCTTAAGATCATCCGGGCTCTTGAGGACCTGGATGCTCCGCATCCTTGAGAGCCTCGCAGTGTTCTGTAAGTCGACCTCCCTCATCTCTAGTTC
>JAWCLX010000068.1:0-564 GCA_038850385.1 Bathyarchaeia archaeon
TTACAGGGTCAACCCAGCTCGGCTCCTCACCGAAGAGCAGCTGAGCAATCAGAGCGAGGCCACGGATCGTCGCTGGGCCCACACCTGGATAAGCGAGTAACCCCTCAAAGTCCACAGGCGGATTCATGTATACCGCCTCAAGAGCTCTCCAGTTTACTCTCCTCGGCACCGAGTAGCCTCTCAGCCTGACGGAGTCCTCCAAACCAAGCCACCTCTCAAGTGAAGGCTGAGACTCCCTCCCGATCGAATCGAAGAGCCGACGGAGTCGTCCAGCCCCTTCACGAACAAGGTCAACACATGCCCTTCTGGAGCCCTCACTTTTCTCAGCGGTCATATCAAGGGCTGAGTTATGTCTGAACCCTACTATCGCCTTATGAGGCTCCACAACAAAGTCTCTAAGAAAGTCAGAGGACCAGTGGAACCTCCTGGCCAAACTGTCCTTCAGCCTCATCCCCTGCTGGATCACTATCCACCCGCCCTCCCTCTCAGCAAATACAGAATGGTGGTACAGACTGTAGCCGGCCTGTACCGCCGCTGTATCAACCTTCGCTGAGATCCTGCTCG
>JAWCLX010000068.1:686-1012 GCA_038850385.1 Bathyarchaeia archaeon
AGCTTCGAAGCTTCATCGACAGCCTTGGAGCGTCTACCCTTACCGCCTATACCCCTTACCCCAACATCAATCCTGTCGAAGGCCTCCTTCAGGATGCCGCAGGTGACAGTCGTTGAGCCGCTACTATCCCAGTCAAACCCCAGAACGTTTGAGCATGACTGAAAGAAGAACGGGTCCGAGAGCCTGGAGAGGATCTCCCTCGAACCGTAGACTTCAGCCATCGCCGAGAAGATAGCCTCTGAGAGTCGAGTCATCCTCTTGATGAGCCAGGCCGGCGCCTCACCATTATGAAGCCTGAGGTTAGCGTATCCAGACCTCCACAAATC
>JAWCLX010000068.1:1022-5287 GCA_038850385.1 Bathyarchaeia archaeon
TATGGAACAGAAGGAATTAAGCACATCAGATCCTGCGGGGCGGCCGTAAGAATCGATGACAGAACAGGAGACCAGCATCAAAGCCTGCCAGGAAGTTCTGAGGAGACTAGTTGAGGATCCGAAGGCGGCCTGCGACCTTAACAGGCTGAAACTCGACCATAGCAAGCGACACCACCTCCACCTGCTACCCAGGAACTCTGACATATTGTCTCTTGCAAGACAGAATCATCTCAGTGAACTCCTACCAATGCTTCAGCTTAAACGTGTCAGGAGCATCTCCGGAGTGAACATAGTCTCAGTAATGAGTAAGCCTCAGGACTGTCCACATGGAAGATGCGCCTACTGTCCACGTGAGGAGGGCGTACCCTCAAGCTACACAGGAAAAGAACCAGCCGCGATGAGAGGTTTACAGAACCGGTTCGACCCCTACCTGCAAGTGAGAAGCAGGCTGGACCAACTCAGATCAATAGGCCACAGCACAAACAAGATTGAACTCATCATCCAAGGAGGGACCTTCCCCGCCTCCTCCCTCGAGTACCAGCGTGAATTCATAAAGGGATGCCTAGACGCCATAACAGGCGAGTCTTCAGCGTCTCTGGAGGAGGCGATGGAGAAGGCTGCCTGGAGCAGAAACCGGAATGTCGGGATAACGGTCGAGACCAGGCCGGACTACGGACTCGAAGAGAACGTCGACAGCATGCTCTCCATGGGCGTTACGAGAGTGGAGGTCGGAGTCCAGAACCTGTACGACGACATATATGAGCTGGTTGATAGAGGCCACACCGTAAAGAGTGTAGCCGACTCGTTTCGAGCATTAAAGGACTCAGGCCTGAAGGTCGTCGCACACATGATGCCGGGCCTGCCAGGCTCAAACCCGGAGAGAGACCTGGAGGCCTTCAAAAGACTCTTTGAAGACCCAGACTTCAAGCCTGACATGCTCAAGATATATCCGTGCCTAGTCTTGAAGGGGACGAAGATCTACGACTGGTGGGTTGAAGGCGCCTTCAAACCTTACGGGCTGAGCGAGACGGTTGAACTCCTCACCAGGATAAAGCAGCTCGTCCCACCATGGATCAGGATCATGAGGATTCAACGCGACATTCCAGCAGACATGATCATTGCAGGAGTCAAGAAAGGAAACCTCCGGGAGATAGTGCAGAGGAGAATGGCTGAGAGAGGCCTAAGATGCAGATGCATAAGATGCAGGGAAGTCGGCCACAGAATGCTGAGGCAGGAAAAGCTTCCGGTTGAGGATGACCTCTCAATCATAACCAGGACATATCAGGCATCCGCAGGCACAGAGTTTTTCATCTCGACAGAGGATCCAAGCCTGGACTGCCTTGTGGGTTATGTGAGGCTCCGGATCCCCTCAGGTGAGGCGCATAGGAAGGAGATCGCCGGGAAAAGGGTAGGCCTCATAAGGGAGATGCATGTAGTCGGGCCTGTAGTCCCTGTAGGCGAGTCTGACCCAACACTCTGGCAGCACAAGGGACACGGGGCTAATCTACTTCATGAAGCCGAAGAGAGAGCGCGAAACGAATACGGCTGCAAGAAGATCCTTGTGACAAGCGGGATCGGCTCGAGAAGATACTTTATGAAACACGGATACAGCCTTGAAGGGCCTTACATGTCCAAGGAGCTTAACTGATGTGAGGTGGCAGATTGGAGCCTGAGTTGGAGGCTTCGGAGGGGCTGAAGGGTTACAGGGGGAGAGTGCTGAAGATCCTGCGTGACGCAGGAATCTCAGTAGGCGACATTGTAAAGATCACCAGAGGAGACACTGAGTATGAAGGATACTTGATGCCGAGGTCTGAGTCAGGTGACGACCTCCACATAGTGATCAAGCTTGGGAGCGGATACAACATCGGGGTGAAGGTGACGTCTGCCAGCAGGGTCGAGAGACTAGGAGCCGGGGCTAAGCCTTCATACACGCGCTCAACCCAGCAGCCTACAAGAAGGGGGCTCAGAAGGGTCGATATCATAAGCACCGGAGGGACGATAGCGAGCAGGGTGGACTACCGGACAGGGGCGGTTCACCCTGCACTAACAGCCGCAGACCTTTACAGTGCTGTTCCTGAACTCTCTGATCTGGCTGATGTGGAAGCCCACATCCTCTACGGTGAGTTGAGTGAGAACATCACCCCGGAACATTGGGTCGGGATCGCGCAGAAGATAGCTGAGGTGGTGAAGTCAGGGACAGACGGCGTCGTCGTCTGCCACGGCACCGATACGATGGCGTATACGTCGGCTGCGCTCAGCTTCGCGCTTAGAAACCTGCCCATCCCTGTCATCGTCGTGGGTTCACAGAGATCATCAGACAGGCCGAGTTCAGACGCAGCCACCAACCTCCTCGCCGCTGTAGCAGTAGCCTCAAGCGCTCCTTTCGCCGAGGTCGCGGTGGCTATGCATGGCACCTCCTCAGACAAGACGGTCTCAATCCATAGGGGAACAAAGGTTAGGAAATGTCACACCAGCGGCAGGTACGCTTTCAGATCGATAAACTCACAGCCCCTCGCAGTATTCAACCTGGAGCAGACGGATCTGAAGATGCTCCTCTCTGACTATGTGAGGCGCAACGCTGAAAGAAGCCTAGAGTTGAAGGCGAGCTTCAACCAGAAGGTCCTCCTCGTCAAGTTCTATCCTGGCATGGCCCCTCATGCATTAGATTGGGCGATCGAGCGTGGCTACTCAGGCCTCGTCATCGAGGGCACAGGCCTCGGCCACGTGAGCAGATACCTCCAAGACTCTGTGAGAAAAGCCGTTGAGGCTGGCATGCTCGTAGGCATGGCTTCACAATGCCTATGGGGCAGGGTGAACATGAACGTCTACACCACCGGCCGTGACCTGCTAGGTCTCGGCGTGGTCCCGCTTGAGGATATGCTCCCTGAGACCGCCCTGGTCAAGATGATGTGGGTACTGGCCCAGACCTCAGACCTGGAGGAGGCGAAGAGGCTTCTGCTGACAGATATTGCAGGAGAGATCTCTGAGAGAACATTGCTTGATGATCAGACTTGGTGAGTGTCAACTTTCAGGAGATCGGCCTGAAGGTAGGGCTTGAGATCCATCAGCAGCTAGACACCAAACATAAGCTCTTCTGCAGTTGCCCTACAGAGCTCTCAGATGAGCAAGGGGTGAGGCTCATCCGGATGCTCAGGCCAACCCAGAGCGAGCTTGGAGAGGTGGACCAGGCGGCGCTCTTCGAGTTCAAGAAAGCCAGAGTTATAGAGTACGAGGCGCCTGAGCAAGCCTCATGCCTGGTCGAGATGGATGAGGAGCCGCCGCACAGACTGAACGAGGAAGCGATCGACATAGCTCTCACAGTAGCTTTGCTGGTAGGCTCGAAGCCTGTCGACGAGATTCACGTGATGAGGAAGACCGTGATAGACGGGTCGAATACGACAGGATTCCAGAGGACGTGCGTCGTCTCGATCGGGGGCTCGGTTGGGGGAAAAGAGAAGGTAGGTATCCAACACATCAGCGTCGAGGAGGATGCTGCAAGGAAGATCAAGGAGTCGAAGGGCACCTCAACCTACCGCATAGACAGGCTTGGAATACCGCTGATAGAGATCGCGACCACCCCCTCCATAAACTCCCCTGAGCAGGCTGAGGAGGTGGCGCTTGAGATAGGCAGGCTGCTGAGGGCTACAGGAAGAGTCAAGAGAGGACTCGGAACGATAAGACAGGACCTGAACGTCTCGACGAGGCATGGGGCACTTATCGAGATCAAGGGTGTGCAGCAGCTCGACCTGATAGCTGAAGTGGTGAAGGGGGAGGTGGCGAGGCAGCTCTCACTCCTGAAGTTGAAGGAGGAGCTTGAATCAAGAGGTCTCACAGAAGAGGATCTCAAGGAGCAGTTCCACGATGTCTCAGAAGTCTTCTCGAGAACAGGATCGAAGGTCCTAGCCTCGGCGATTCAAAGAGGCGGCGTAGTCCTGGCGGTTAACCTTCCCAGATTCGCTGGACTGGTAGGAAGGGAGCTGCATAAGGGTGTCAGGCTGGGAACCGAGATGGCTCATAGAGCAGCCTTCTGGGGTGGGGTCGGCGGAATCTTCCACACTGACGAGCTCCCCGACTACGGGATAACAGCATCAGAGGTCCAGGAGCTGAAGAGGCGGACAGGCGCGTCTGAGGTGGACGCTGTCGTATTCGTCGCCGACATTCAGGAGAGGGCAAGCCAAGCCCTCAAGGCTGTAGTTGAGAGGGCTAGGGAGTGTCTGAGGGGTGTTCCTGAGGAGACGCGTGCAGCCAGAGAGGACGGCACAACC
>JAWCLX010000068.1:5297-7524 GCA_038850385.1 Bathyarchaeia archaeon
CCAGGTATATGAGGCCGAGGCCAGGTGCAGCCAGGATGTACCCTGAGACCGACGTGCCGCCGTTGGTCATCACAGAGGAGAGGCTTGCCATGCTCCAGAGGAGCCTGCCACCTCTGCCCGGGGAGGTCTCCACCCAGCTCATGCAGACCTACAAGATCAACAGGAAACTGGCAGAGCAACTACTAGACTCAGGATACCTTAAGCTCTTCCAGGATCTAGCGCGGAGCACCAAGATCTCCGCCTCCTTCCTGGCCACGATCCTCACGGAGGTTACCAAGAGCCTGCAGAGGGATGGCGTCGAGGTCAACGCTCTCACCGACAGCAAGATAACGGAGGTGTTCAAAGCCGTGGACTCAGGCCTGACCGCGAAGGAGGCTGTCCCGGAGCTCCTGAAGTGGCTGGCTGAGAATCCGGAGTCGACTGTAGACGATGGTATGGAGAAGCTGGGCTTAAGGATGATGGATGAGGAGGAGTTGAAGAGGAGGATCAGCATGCTCTTGGAGAGGAACCGTTCGCTCCTGCAGGAGCACGGTCAAGCCTCTGCTGGGAGGCTGATGAATATGTTAATGGCCGAGGTCAGAGGCAGAGCTGAGCCTGCTCTGGTCGACGCCTTACTCAGAGAGGCGATTAAGAGAAGGGTGGGGGGAGGTGGGCTGTAGTCGGGTCGAGCATTCACGCTCCCCTTTCATCCGGTGACTTCGTCATCCTTCAGTACAGCGTACCCCCATGACCTGAACCGTTCTATGTCATGAGCCAGGTAGGGCGTCAGGGCGCTCTCCTCACTAACATTCTCGAAGGGTGCACCGCAGAGACTGCAGACACGCTCCTCCATCGTGGCCCTGACCTGCGGCGCCCTCATCTGGTTCGTTATGATGGCCATCCCGATCTCAGAGTCCTCGTCGTGCTCCTGGTAGTTGGTGCAGTTGAAGATGAGCCATGTGCTCCATCTAGGTTCCTCAGATGCCTCACACAATTGAATGACACCACAATAGAGTAGCTGTTCATGGGTGTATAACGTTTTTGGGACTCAGCCGGGCAGGTCGTCATCCCTCAATCCCAGGATCATGATCGATCTTCTGAGTTTGACTCTGAAGTTTTCGTCGAACTCAATATGGTCAGCCGCTGCTCTGGCGAAAGCCTCCCTGACACGTCGGGCATGAGGGTTACACCTCTGGATCAGGAGTACGGTCTCCCAGTTCTCTTGCATACTCTTCAGATTCTGCATAGTCCTCTCAAGGGACTCTGTGATGTATGGTGAGAGGTCTGAGTTCGCGGCGACCTGACCCAGAGTCGAGGCGAAGTTCAGAAGTGCGTGGTGATGGAGGACCTGTACAGCAGCCATGGCTCTGTCATGCTCCTCAACAGTGGCTCTCCATATCCTCGCCCCAAGGTCCTGAAGTATCTTGAGGAAGGACTCGGTCACCCCGCCTCCTCTTGCTTCTATGGCGATGAACCTCTTGCCTGCTACATCCTGTACTTGAGGTCCGAAGAGCGGGTGGAGGCTGAGATACTCTATGGTGGAGGGTGTCGAGTCCCTCACCGCGTAGGTTATCCCAGTCTTCACAGATGCGAGATCGACCAGGAGGGTGTGTGGCCTCATCCTCTCGCCTAGGCTCCTGCACACCTCCACAGTCCGGTCGATTGGAACGGCTACGACTACGACGTCGCTCTCATGAGCTGCCTCGATGGGCAGCCACTCCACCCCAGCCTCCTTTGCCGCCTCCTTCGCCCTCCCAGGATCCCTGGACACAATCCTAACCCTGAAATTGCCCTTCAGGAGCTTGGTGAAGAGAAGTCCCATCCTGCCGGCTCCACCGACAAGGCTGAGGGTGGTCGTGGGCGTCGCTCCTTCCATGCCAGTCAGCTCGAGTTCAGGTCGTGTAGACCCCTGTATCTTCTGTCACGTCCTCTTCTGGGCTTCAGTTGAGAGCTTAATGATCTCCGTAAAGATGCGTCTGACAGGTTCAGGGTCTATTCCATCCGCCTCAGCCTTGAATGCGGCTCTCTCCAAAACCTCCCTTTCTCTTTGCAGGTCTCGAGTAGGCAGCCTATTCTCAGCCTTTACCTTACCGATCTCTTCTGCTATGGTCAGCCGCCTCCTCAGCAGGTCCAGTATCTGCCTGTCAACCTCATCTATCTGCTTCCTGAGGTAGTTTAGTCGTTCCATCCTCGACAGCCTGAATCTAGGTGGCTACACTTGGAGTAGTGGTTGGTTTCAGGTAGGTCT
>JAWCLX010000069.1:0-5260 GCA_038850385.1 Bathyarchaeia archaeon
AGGATAGATCCAGATTACTCAGCAATGACCCCGGAGTCTCGTACCCTTCTATCTGGAATCACCTCCAAGTAGGAGGGTAAGAGGCCCGAACCATATGGATCTTTCCATGTCAACTAAGAATATGGGGACAACCCCGCGCGAGTTCAGCCTGCCTTTTCGTTATGAGGGATCTTCTCATAGTTACGGAAGCCCTAAGAATTCCTCCACACTCAGGCCGGCCTGCCTGATAATTACTCTGAGGGTGCCTTTGGCGAACTCTCTGTGAATCAGTACGGTGAGTCTTCTATGTGGAGGCTCCCTCTGTCTTAGAATTACGTGGCTGCCTTTTGGCTGATTCGAAGTGTACCGTCAGCGCAGTCTGGAGAGTTTCAAGAGAATCAAGGTATCTGCGCTGGGGCTATCAGAGTGTCCTTGAGTCCCTTTCTATGTATGAACTCCCCTAGCTCAGCATCCAGAGTCAGCAACTTCAGGTCGAGGCGGACGGAGCTTGCGTAGAGTATATTGTCTATGGTGTCTCTGTGACCTAGCTTATAGAGCCTCAGCGCCTCACTGAATATCTCTGAAGTCTTCGCTGCCTGAGATCTTGGCCGTAACCCATAACGCCTCCAGCACGCTGAATCGTGAATAGTATATCTCGGCCTCAGTCTCGTCAAGTCTCTTCAGGCCCTTTGAGGCCTCTTCGCCAGTATCGATCCCCAGCGTGGGGAGTATGAAGGTTGAGTCAAGAAGGACTCTTGGAGTGTCCTGCCTGCTCCTCAAGGCTTATCGTCTCAACCTCCTCGGGCGTAATGGAGGCATACTTCTTACCTGAGAGGGCGAGCTGGATAGGGTCTTGAATCGCCTCCAAGACCAGAGTGTTCCCAGCAACCCTCAACAGCACCCTCTCACCCTCCCTGAGGCCGAGAGCTTTGACCACGGCTTTAGGCAAGTATATTGCATGCTTCTTGCCGATGATCGTTTGAATAGTCAGACTCAGTTTCTTCACCAGAGAAAAACATGATTGCCGGAAGCAAAAGTCTTTTTCTGGCCGTTCCCATCAATTCAGACAGAGTAAGACCTGTCAGGGACAGAGACCGCGCGTGCGAATATCTAAGAGCGCCTATATGCAGAGATGATGAGTCATCTGGACTTAGAAAAAGAGAGGCCCATTACAGCTGATGCCTCACGCTAAGGCTGATAAGGTGTTGCTGGCTGAGCCTACCCGGAGAGGGTGAGTGAGTCATCTCTCACGTAGCTGCTTAACCAGGCTTCTGGAGTTGCAGCTCTTGGAAATGTCGGTCCTCCAGACTCTGGACAAACAAGCCAGAACCACGGGAACCCTTAGACCCTCACCTTGTCAATGCCACGATAACACCCAAGAGGTTAGTGGAGGATGTGGAACCTCACTCTCAGAGGTCCCCCCCCAGACATGGTGATCTTCGGCTTCAAGCTGTTTCCTTGATCCTTATCTTTCAGAAAGAGTTCTCAAGAACCAAGCCGACTCGCGCAGAATTAGGACGGACAAGGTCGGGAGCTATGCAAGAAACCAAGCTAGTCTCTAGGATGCAATGCCATAAGGCACGTCTGACCTCTTGCTCCAGAATCCCCCGTCACATCTCATGGTATTCCTCAGGAAGTAATATAGATGTGTCGCTAAAACCCTAGACTCGGCCTCTCTGAATTCGGGCCTGCGAGCACACGCCTGCTAAGGCCCCCCAGAGTGCTTAAATATGTAGACGCAGTATTAAAATGTATACAGGTGATTCAGGTGGCGAAGTCCTCAGAGGTGATATCCGCAAGGCTCTCGAAGGAGCGTCTGAAACTCGTCGAGGAGATCGCCAGGAGAGAGAGAATAGACAAATCCACTGTACTGGACAGAGCACTGGAAGAGTACGCAAAAGAGTGGAAGATTCGAAGAGCAGTCGAAGCGTACGGTGACGGCTCAATCACTCTCTCAAGAGCGGCTGAGATGGCTGAGATCTCTATCTGGGAGATGATCGATGTCCTCGGAAGGAAAAAGATTCAACTCCAATACGATGTTGAGGATCTAGAAGAGGACCTGAAGGCTGCCAGCCGTGACTAAGGCCCAGAGGGTCGTCGTCTCCAACTCCAGTCCACTCATATACCTAGCTAAGGTTGCGAGGCTGGAACTCATCAGAGGCCTCTACAGAAGGATATGGATACCCTCTGCGGTCTATGATGAGGCAGTTTCCCGCGGAAAGGCCCTGCAGATACCAGACGCGTCGATCATCGAAAGAGCAGTCGGCGACTGGATCATCAAGGAAGAGATAGAGGCCGAGGCTGATTCAGCCTACAGCTTCCTTGAACAGAATGAGAGGATGGGAAGAGGAGAGAAAGAGGCGCTGAAGCTCTGCCTACAACTGAACGCTAGCTTCTTCATCGTCGACGATATGGAGGCAAGGCGAGCCGCCAAGATCCTAAAGATCAGACCTATAGGCACATGTGGCGTCCTAGTCCAAGCATACCGAAGAAGACTAGTCACTGCGACGGAGGCTGAGGAGATCCTTCACAGCTTGGTGAGAGCACAATTCAGGACATCCCCGAGTCTCTACCGCAGGATCCTACATGAGATAGGGTTACTCCAGTGAAGCACACGCAGGAATATGCTATTATCGGGCCAACCATGCGCACTAGAAGACATCTGGCATAAGCATTTCTAGTAGTGCAAACCATAATTCTGCCGGCTAGTATCCAGTCTTGCCGTGATATGATTGATTCTCGGGGTTGTCGGCAGTCCGCGAAAGGGACGATTGACTGACCAGTTGGTCACCAGATGCCTAGAGGGTGCGCAGCGAACTGGTGTGAAGTGTGAGAAACTGTACCTTGTAGATTATCAGGTCCCTTTCCACACTGAGCAGGTCAGGTTTCCGGAAGAACTGAATGATCTATGGGAGAAGGCTGATGCCCTCATAATCGGCGCCCCAGTATACTGGGGCGGCATCAACGGTCTGACAAAAGACTTCATGGATAATCTCAAGATGATCGACGTCAACGGGAGGTACGGGCTGGGCATCGCCGTAGCCGGAGGAACAGGTAGAGGACTCTGCTCAGGAATACAGAATATCTACCGTTTCTTCTACCACAGATGGATGAGAGCCACAGATCCAACACCTGTTTCAAGATTCAACTTCAACAAAGTACTCACAAGCATCTACGACACTGGAGAGAGGTTCGCCAGACTCTCAAAACAGAAGAGGCCGTTTGAGGGAGACAAGGACAGGATGGAGTACTACGAGGGACTAGACTATCTGAACTACACATACTTGGACGAGATCGTTCTGCTGGTAGAGCAACTAGTCGACATCTCGACTGGAAACCCAGAATTTCAGAAAGCCAAAGAAGAATATGAAACAGCAAAGTCCCTGATAAAGGAGGGGAAGAGAACAGAAGCAGTAACACACGTCACAAGAGCCTACAACATGTTATACTTTGACCCGCCAAAAACCTGACATGAACTTGGCAGACAAGCACGATACTGTAAGTCAAAAACAATCTGATCAGCGTTCTTGGAAAAAGTAGAGAACTACATCACTGGCGGCGGTTTAAGACATGCTCAAATGAATCTTCAACCACACTTCACACGCCTGAATCCTTAAACTCTCAACTCATAAAGTAATAGCTGCTGTGCGGTAAGAGTGCATTCAGAGAATTAGGAGCGCAATCTTGATGCGTCAACCCAGTTTCCTGATTGCTGCTTTGCTTATTGCGCTCATTATGATGCTCACACAGGCTTATGGGCAAGATCCTTACTTGGTCTCATCTACGGAGTTTGAGGTCTTCCGCGACGGCATAGTTCGGATTGTTCAGACTCTCTACGTTAACGAGACCGCCCCATCAATCTCTCTTTCTCTATTCTCCAGATCTGCAGAGGACATACTAGTCTTAGACCAAGACAACATGCCTCTGAGCTACGAGCTGTTACTCCCGCCAAACATCACCATCATCACACTCGGGGCATTCAAAGTCACAGTAGACTATCTCGCCCCAGACCTGACCAGAAAAGAAGGAAGCCTGTGGACCTTTCAGGTGAACACCCCATACAACGCCACAATAAGTCTGCCAGACCAATCCAGCATAGTCTATCTTAGCGACCTACCCTCATCAATAACCACAAAGGACGGCAGAACAGTTATTCAAGTACTGCCTGGATTCTGGGGGATAGGCTACACACTCCCAGCCTCTCCTCTCCCCTCACCCACTCCAACCCCAACTGCGCCAACAACGTCGCCAGTCCCCGTTCCAACCCAGCCAACGACTTCTTCACCTACACCAACAATCCCTCCAACCACTTCGCCCGGAGAGACCACAATATCTCCGACAGCTCCCACGTCGACAACACCGGCCCCACCACAGCCGACATCATCGACTGAGCCGGCTGAGACCCCAGCCCAAGTGTCTGCCGTGCCACCGATCGCTGACTACATCATCATAGCTTTGGTTTCTCTTGGGGCTGCAGGTGCCGTGTTCCTTCTGGTGGCTAGGCGATTCAGGATCCAAGCATTGGAGTTGAGGCCATTAGAGAAGGAACTCCTTCAGTACTTGGCTGAGAGGGGTGGTCGAGCCTTGGAGTCTGAGCTGAGGCAAAGGTTCCACATTCCAAAATCGTCCATGTGGCGCCTGGCAAGGAGGCTTGAGAGTATAGGCTATATCAGAATCAACAAGATCGGCGTCCAGAATGAGATAGAGCTGCTGAGAAGGTTGGAGAGAGCTTGAGCGAGGGTTCCAACTCGCTGAAACACTCGTTCCACAGCGTCCCTTATCAAGGCCGCTGCCTACGCTTGCGCAGTGTAAAGAACATGGGAATAAACAGAGCGCCCGCAACATCAGTCGCACTAATGATCATCTTGGCATTCACATTAGCGCATACCACGCCCTTACCAGTTCACGCTCAAGAACAAGATCAGGCCAGAGCAGAAGAGTTCATAGAAATCGTTCAGGAGATCAGTGAACATGCCGCATACTTGAAGGATCTTGCCAAGACTGGAGGCGCCGACGTCACACTAGCTGAGGAGCTAATTAGTGAAGGCAGAGCGTTGATTGAAGATGCTCAGTCATCTCTTGAAAACGGTGACTACACTCTAGCCTTCGAGAAATTGAAGGAAGCTCAAACGAAATTCAGAGACGCAATCAAAACCCTCACAGACCTAACAGGCGAAACTGAAGAGGAGAAGGCAAAAGGCATCCTAGCAGCCATAGATCGAGCTGACGAAAGAGTTCAAAGACTTAGAGAGACTATAGCCAGCATAAGCCCTACAACAGA
>JAWCLX010000069.1:5270-7376 GCA_038850385.1 Bathyarchaeia archaeon
TACATCGATCTTGTGAACGAAAAAATTAGAGAGGCCGAAAAGAATCTAGCCAACGCTAGGTCTGCCATAGAGATGTCGAACGCCTCATCAGCCGCGAAGCTACTTGCAGAGGCTGACAAGAGCATGGCGGAGGCACTGAAAGGACTGGGACTCATCGCTGACTTGGCTGTGGCACGCCGATCTGAAAACTATCTTAATGGACTGGAGAGAGAGCTGACGAGAGCAAAGGAGCAGCTTGAGAGCCTAGCGAAGAAAGGAGCCAAAACAGAAGACCTCAGAGCAAAGCTCACAGAGGCGGAGGAGTCAGTCCAGGAAGCCAGAACCAAACTGCTCGACGGTGACAAGAAAGATGCGCTGACAAAAATAAAGGAAGCCAGAGATATCCTACAGGAGATCTCAAGGGAGCTTCAGAAACGAAATCGACATTGATCGCAAAAGTTTTCCTTTTCCATTTCGCAAGAGAGCAAAGCGTCAGAAACAGAGTCGAAGTCGGACAGTAAGCACAGGCCATACAGGGAATACGATTACGCCGAGTCTAAGTCAGCTTTCTCTTGATTACAACCGCTGCGACCGCAACCACGCTGATCAATGCTATGTATGGTGATAAGACGACGAACTTGTTCGCTGCGAATACTTCTCCACCGACAGGTCTTGGTGCAGTCGTGGGTGTTGGCTGAGGTTGATACTGGTTACATGTCACTTCATAAGTGCCTGGGTCAACCGGTGTTGGTGTAGATTCGTCATCTCCTATGTAGATGGTGGCTCCGGCTGGTGAAGTTACCGTTATTATGGATGTTCCTTCGCCGCGACAGTGAAACGTGAAGCTTCCCCACAAAGCATCAGTTGTCCACGGAGATCCTGCACCATAGTAGTTGAATTTTCCATAGTAATCAAACCATCCCTGAGCATTTATCTCATCGACCCTTGGTTGAGCCTGTCCTATGCTAGGTTCTACGTATGCGCCCCAGCTTCCACGCGGTCCACCCCAGCTGGCCTCCTCGCTGAATCCTGTAATCTCCACCTGGCTTGGATCCCATGAAAACCGTGCGTCAAAACTGACCATGCCCTGACCTTGAGGTAGATCGTCAGGGAGATGTATCCAGAAATCAAGTGTGAAGGTGGTGCAGACGGGTACCTCGATGCTGGTCACTGGGGAACCATTATGCTTCAGATAGAAACCTGAATAGGGCGCGAGCGCGTCGACTCGGGCTACAGGTTGAAGCATTGCAACTACGAGGATTGATGTCAGCGCTGCCAGAGAAATCTTACTTCTAAAGGATGCACACATTACCAATGCCCGGCTTGTCTGGCGGGATTAGACTGATGATATGCGGCCGTGTGTAGAAAAGGCTTTTCATTGGAGCAGCACTGTTTCAGGAAGGCCTTGGCGAACTGCATAAGAGAAAGCGGAGATTGCCTTTTCATCAGAGTTGGATGGTAAGCGTTTCAGGCGTGTATTGACGAATCAATAATAGCTGGTTCATAGATTAGAGTTATCTACTGTTACGCTCCCATCGATCGTGTATGTCTCTTGATCTGGAACGCTTCATTGAATATTTCGAGGATATCTGGAGCTCTACAATGGCCTGAGCGCCGCTCCCGTAAAACACTTTTCACCCATTATTTTGATAGTTTTATATATCGGTGAAAAACCAAACTGTCAAGTTCTCATGCTCGTCATCAAGAATAATCATAGGGTGTGTCTCAGTCAAATGCCTGTTCTGAAACATGAATTTCGCTCCTTACAAATACTGCCACTCTTGGCAGTCATGGTCTTGTGGTCAGTGTCTCAATCACCCTTTGTATCTGCATTGCCTGCGGGGTTCCAGGAATTCTACCTGCCCTTGCCTGCAGCCCAAACACAGGATATTTTCGTCAACATAGACAATAATCCCTCGGTAAGCAATGGAATGCACTATGTTGTAGGAGTCACAGCAAGTGCTGATAACACTCGTGTCTACTACGATCATTGGGAAAATGGATACGGGGGACCGGGATCAACAGGATACGATGAGTTGGTCACTCTCTCGAAGGGGCAGGTTCACAAATTTGAGAGCAGTAATGTCCCTTCCAGTCCTCGTGGAACAGCCACCTTTTATGATGGTG
>JAWCLX010000070.1:0-7356 GCA_038850385.1 Bathyarchaeia archaeon
TCATAACCGCCCTTAGCGCATGAGGTTTGTTGGCTGGCATAATAATCATCTCGCCCGCCCTCAGTAGATGTGTCTTGCCTGAGATCGCGACCTCAACCTCACCTTCAAGGATCTGAACAAGGGCGTCGTATGGTGCAGTATGCTCACTGAGCCCCTGCCCCTCATCAAAGGCAAAAACTGTCACTGTGCCGGAGGCCTTCTCGATTACTGTTCTGCTCACCACCGACTCTTTCTGGTACTCTACCAGATCCGTCGCCTTCGCTTTCCTCTCCACAAGATCCTCAGCGCTCAATTCTCTGATGCTCCATTCCAAGATCTCACCAATTCAGGCTCAGCGTGTCTATTTATGGTTTCAGAGGCGAAACCCACTCGTCCTTAAACGGCACAAAAACTTTTACAAGCCAGCGGGAAACCTACCAGATCCATAAAGGTTGAGGCTGACCAGTGTCAACATCAAAGAGGACCTCAGTCACCCTAATAGTCAAGGATGCTCTCAAACGTGATGCAGGTAGAGGAATCGCAAGGATCGATACTAGGACGATGGAGAGCCTCCAGGTAAGCTCAGGCGATCTAATCTCCGTAAAAGGGAAGCGCCGAACCGTCGCGAAGGCTATGCCTGGATACGCGGCTGACAGGGAATTACCCATAATCAGGATCGATGGGGCTACTCGAGGCAACGCAGGCGCAGGGATTGATGATAAGGTCGAGATCGAGAAGATCCAAGGCAAAGATGCGTCTCACGTAACCTTGGCGCCAGTCGAGCCGATCCAGCTCGGAGGCGCTGAAGAATACATCGCAAGAGCTCTCGAGTCTTATCCAGTGATGGAGGGTGACAGGATCAGGTTCAGCTTCCTAGGAGCGATCGTTGAGTTCGTCGTCGTCGACATCCGGCCGCGTGCAGAGGCTGTTGTGATCACACCCTCCACAAGGATCGAGGTTACTGAGAAGACAGCTGATGTGGTCAGGAAGGTCCCTAGGACAACTTACGAGGATATCGGGGGACTGGGCAACCAGATCCAGAGAATTCGCGAGATGATAGAGCTCCCACTCCGGTATCCGCAACTTTTTGAGAAGCTGGGCGTGGAGCCTCCGAAAGGTATACTACTCCACGGGCCGCCTGGAACAGGGAAGACGCTGATCGCCAAGGCCGTTGCTGACGAGACAGCTGCCCACTTCATCACACTGAATGGACCAGAGATAATGAGTAAGTTCTACGGTGAGAGCGAGGCGCGGCTGCGCGAGATCTTCGAGGAGGCAAGCGAGAAGGCGCCCAGCATAATCTTCATCGACGAGATCGATGCCATCGCGCCTAAACGTGAGGAAGTGACCGGGGAGGTGGAGAGGCGGATCGTTGCTCAACTGCTAGGGTTGATGGACGGGCTTAAATCACGCGGCCAAGTAGTGGTGATAGGCGCTACTAACAGGCCTGGAGCTCTGGACCCGGCCCTGAGACGGCCAGGCAGATTCGACCGCGAGATCGAGATCGGCGTCCCTGACGTTAATGGAAGGCTGGAGATCCTGCAGATACATACGAGAGGGATGCCCCTCTCCAAAGATGTTGCCCTAGAGAAGCTTGCCGAGGTGACTCATGGATTCGTCGGAGCTGACCTGCAGGCTCTCTGTAAAGAGGCTGCGATGAGAGCCCTGAGAAAAGTTCTCCCCCAGATCGATCTCGAGACTGAGACTATACCACCAAAAGTTCTGGAGAGTCTCGAGGTCTCTATGGACAACTTCCTTGAGGCCCTCAAGGATGTGGAGCCCTCGGCGATGCGTGAGGTCCTTGTAGAGTCGCCTAATGTCAAGTGGTCGGACATAGGCGACCTGGAGGATGTGAAGCAGGAGCTTATGGAGGCTGTTGAGTGGCCACTCAAATATCCTGAGGTCTTCGAGTACACGAAGACCAAGCCGCCGAAAGGCATACTCCTCTACGGACCTCCTGGAACCGGGAAGACCCTGCTCGCTAAAGCGATCGCGACAGAGAGTGAGGCTAACTTCGTATCGATCAAAGGCCCTGAGCTTCTCTCGAAGTGGGTCGGGGAATCAGAGAAGGGTGTGAGGGAGACCTTCAGGAAGGCGAAGCAGGCCGCTCCATGCATCGTATTCTTTGATGAGATAGATGCGATAGCACCCCAACGTGGAGGCGGCCTAGGAGACTCCCATGTGACCGAGCGGGTAATCAGCCAGCTCTTGACCGAGCTTGACGGTCTTGAGGAGCTCAGGAACGTCACAGTCATAGCGGCGACGAATCGACCTGACATCATAGACCCGGCGCTGCTCAGGCCTGGGAGATTCGACCGGATAATAGGGATAAAGCCTCCGAGCAAAGAGGCGAGGAGAGAGATCTTCAAGATACACTTGAACGGTAAGCCTCTTGCATCCGATGTTGACATTGACGCCCTAGCTGAGAAGACGGAGAACTATGTGGGCGCAGACATCGAGGCTATCTGCCGTGAAGCCTCGATGCTTGCGATAAGAGAGTACCTGAAGGGTTCAGGTGAGAAGAAAGAGGAAAGGCCAAGCTTCCAGTTGCGGATGAAACATTTCGAGGAGGCATTAGGAAAAGTCAAGGCTGTAGGAAAGTCCAGGCTTGAGCAGTACGATGAGTGGGCGAGAAGATTCGAAGAGACTTTTCGGTAGAAGCGGGGTAGACGACTTACCTTCAAGACAGTCTCATACAGCACATGATCTGTGTGTCATGTCAGAAGCCTGAGATCCAGGCTAACCTTATGAATGACCTTCTGAATGGTGGAGAAGCTTTTGGAGACAGCATAATCGCGACCTTCTATTTGAGCTCTGTTGCATATCTCTGGAGATCTGCGTACCAATTCTTCTCTCGCAGAACCACCTCCTTATCGAGTATGGATATTCTTCTCTTGAATATTGGACCGTCGATCACGAAGGTATGGTACTCCCCATTCTCTCCGCAGACGTCTATTCCAGATCTCTCAAGGAAACCTAGAAATCGCCTATCGAGGTGACGGCCGACCCACTCCTTCCCAATCAGGTCAGACTTCGCGCTGACTACGATAGCGTCAAAACCTAGGTTGATGAATCTAGAATATACATCCCTAGCGTCCATGCCCCAGAGCGGCTCCAGAACCTTCAATCCGACATTGCTGCACATTCTCTCAACCCAGTCCCTGTGTTCCTGAAGATATACGTCCCCGAAAACCATCCCCTCGATGCCTCTCTCCACCAGACTCTTGACAGCGTGTCTGAACTGCTCTTCATAGTCGCCACCAGAGGTCTCCCTCTGCAAGAGCGGAATCTCAACCGATCTAGCCTGCTCAAGTATGAGGTCTGCTGGTACGCCGTGGAATGAGACCCGCCTGTGCTGCTGAGAAATGAAATTCACCAGACAGGCTACTACATGACCTTCTTGCATAGCCTTGTGGCAGGCGAGGCAACTGTCCTTCCCGCCACTCCATGAAGCTGCAACGATCATGCTTCAAAACGCTAAGTCATGTTAGCAGCCTTAGCTGACGATGTGACTTCGTCATAACCGTAACCTCTGTTGTTCAAACCTGATTTCACCTAAGAGATTTCCAAGTGTGGGTGCCCCATCCATTCTGGAGATTCAAGCGGCTGAATCACTAAAGAATATTACGCAATAGATTGCTCGGTGCTTGAGCTGATTATGACATGGTGATCATCATGAACGAGGGTGAAACAATTCTAGAAAGTGTACACCGATAACAATTTCTAGTACGATGATACTGTATCTTTGGAGACGTCTCTGTCACCTCTCATTCTGATTCTTGACTTCAGGTGGTGCTGACAGGATGAGGGTGTCGATAATCCATCCCCACCTATTTGTGAGGGGCGGGGGGGAGCGGCTGACGAAGATCCTTGTCGCCGGCCTGAGGATGCGCGGGGTGGAGGTTTCCATAACGACATCCCTGCTAAGGGGAGGCTTCCTTGAGGCTGAACTCGCCGGGAACGTGTTCTTATTCAGAAACCCGCCAGTTCCCTTAAGAAGCGTTACTCTGAGAAGCCTCGCTGAGGTAGCCTTATCGATTAATGAGACTCTGACTCGATTCGACCCTGACGTAGTTGTCGCAATGACTGAGGATACGATGAACCTTGGAATGAGTAAGCTCCTCAAAAGAGGGTTGAAGGCGATACAGTACGTCCACTTCCCGATTGAGGAGGAATCATGCTACTCGAACCTTTACAGGAGCTACCACAGGTTTCCTGTCTGGTTGAATAGGGCTTTCCTGTGGGCTCCCGACTTCATCCTCTGCAATTCAAAGTATACAATGTCAGCTATCGGCAGAGCATGGAAGAGGAGTGCCCACGTCGTCTACCCGGCCATAGACTACCCTTTCATGAGGCCGCTTGAGAATCTCGGTGAGCCCAGAGAGAATCTGATCCTGTGCGTCGGGAGATTCACGAAGCTGAAGAGGCAGGACTTCCTGGTCAGAGTCTTCTCCAAGGTCAAAAGGAGAGTGGAAGATGCGAGACTGATCTTGGCTGGATACCCGGACGGTCGCCACATAGGGTTCTTGAAGAACTTGCAAAACCCGGGTGAGAAGGATGTGGAGATAATCCTCAACCCCTCTGACCAGGTTTTGATCCAGCTCTACTCGAGAGCGAAGGTCTACGCTCACCCCAGGATAGCTGAGCATTTTGGATTGACCCCGCTTGAGGCTATGAGTCAAGGAGCGCCTGTAGTAGCATATGGCAGAGGCGGGATCAAGGAGACGGTCCTTAATGAGAAGACAGGTTACCTCGCACAGAATGATGAGGAGTTCACTCGATACTTGGTCAAGGTTCTCGAGATGAGACATAGTGAATGGGTGAGGCTGCAACAGGAAGCGGTGGCGAGAGCGCGCATATTCTCTCCTGAAACCTTCATAGAGGGCTTTATGAAGTTCATAAAGCCCTCTCCTGCACATAGGCTTACACACCTCACCATGAGCGTCTGCGCTGAGGGAATGAATGGAAGCTGGTCGCCCTTTCGAGTCTACCCTAGCGGCTGTGGGGCAGAGGTCGATTCGCAGCTGCTCCCTGAACCTTCTAGGCTCCAAGCCGCCTGAAGGCAGCCAGACAAATCTTGAGGAGTGGGCACCTGCTCTCGACTCCAACAAAACGTACACCAAGGCTGTGGACGGTGATGAACATCACATACGTGTCCACTTACCCTCCGATTCGATGTGGGATAGCCAACTATACGAAGAGCCTAGCCAGGGCGCTTCTCAATACTGGACCGGCCAGAGTCACCGTCATAACCGAGCAGTCCGGGCAACACTGTGCTGATGCAGAGTTGAAGGTCATCCCCTCCTTCAACAGAGACGGGGACTACGTAGAGTCCATCATGCAACATGTATGCGACTCGAACCCTGAGATAGTCCACCTCCAGCATGACTACTCTGTATACGGCTTCGGCCAGAGATTCTTCAACCTCATCAAGAAGATCAGGCCAGACCCTATCGTCACTATGCATGAAGTCCACACCCCAGAAACCGTCGACAAGATCACGTATGGAGCAGAGAACCTTGCCGGGAACCATGCTCAACTCGGCCTGCTCGCGAAGAGGATAGTGGTACACTCGGACACCATGAAGGAGTGGCTCATCAAGTACGGGGTTGAGTCGGAGAGGGTGGAGGTTATACCTCACGGAACCCCTGTCCTTCCACGAATCTCGAAGGCCGAGGCGAAGAGGAGGTGGGGCTTCTCCGAAGATGAGAGGGTACTCCTCTCCATCGGCTTCATAAGAAGATCGAAGAATGAACGCTTACTAGTCGAGGTTCTCCCTGACCTGCTCCGGGAAGTTCCGGGTCTACGTCTACTCTTGGTCGGCAGCCTCCATCCATACTCTACAAGCAGTGATATTGAGGAAGCGCAGGCGCGAAGATTAATAGTTAAGAGGCTGAGGCTGGAGCCGTACGTGAGATTCGTTGAACGCTACCTCGATGATGATGAGCTGCTCTATGCTCTCGGATGCGCAGACCTCATCGTCTTTCTTCATGACAAGCCATACATCGAGGTCAGCGGTGCACTCCACCTAGGTATCGGTGCAGGCAAGCCGATAGTTGCGACGGCCGTCCCAAGATTTGAGGAGGTCAAGAGATTCTCTCCAGAGACCATTCTGATGCCAGGTGACAAGCATAGATTAGTCGAGGTAGCCTCCAGAATACTGACGGACGAGGGCTTCGCGAATGACTTGGCAAGGCGGACACTGGAGTATGCCGAGCATACAAGCTGGATGAATGTCGCGCAGGACCACTACAGACTATACTGGGAAACGTTGAAGGCTGAGCGCTCCTGACTGAGTTGAGGGGGATGGTACAGTATTTTGAGAGTGGGTATGATGACCCCGTGGAACTCTAACTCAGGCCCTTCGACCTGTGCTGAACTGATCGGGAGGGAATGGGTCAGACGAAAGCATGAACTCACAGTCTTCTCGCACGACGGCTCCTCAGTCTCAGATGGGGTGATCATACAAGAGGATGAACCCTACGTCATAAGGTGTTTCGGAACATCCTACTGGAAGCACAAGGACTGGCTGGACGCCAGACCACTACTAGAGTCCCCCTTCGAGTTCTTCCTTGTTCAACATTTATCCATCACCCCGATGAAGGAGCTTTTGAAGGTATTCCCGCAGATAAGGGCGAAATCCCGGACCGTACTTGTGATACATGAGAATAGCCTTCCGAAAGACCCTACCTTCTTCCGTTTCTCGTGGGATGCCGTGGTCTGCTTCGATGAACGCTACAAGTCCTTCCTCGTCAAAGCATTCCCACCATCAAAGATACACATCATCCCATTCCCCTACCATCCGATGAAGGCGGGTGACAAGATGGCTTCAAGGCGGGAGCTCAATCTGCCTCTGGATAGAAAGGTGGTGCTATTCTTCGGCTACAGCGTCTGGCGGAACAAGCCAATTATGGAACCTCTAGCAGAACTCGGCAGGGAATACCCCATACACATCTTGGCTCTAAGCACAGACGAGCACAGCATTGAAGAGCTTGAGGCTGCGAGTAGGCGATTGGAGATAGAGATCGAGATTAGAAGGGAAGCTCCACCGCTTCCCCGACTCTACAAGTACCTACATGCTTCAGATGCCCTCGTCAAGCATGTGGATGAGGAGTGGAAAGAGGATGTCGCCCTGATCTCAAGCACGATCCATCTCTGTTTAGGATCAGGTTGTCCAATAGTGGTTTCAGACGCAAAGATCTTTGAGACCTACAACAGGCAGGTCTTGAAATATCACACTGGGGATGTTGAGGAATTCAAGGAATGTCTGGTTGAGGTTTTCGAGGAGAGGGAGGGGCTGATGAGTCTACGCGAGGCGGTGAGAGAATGTGTGGGCAGAGATTCCGCTCAGTCAGTTGCTGAGAAGTATGTCAGACT
>JAWCLX010000071.1:0-5428 GCA_038850385.1 Bathyarchaeia archaeon
CCTCTGAAGATGTCTTCAGGAGTGTACCTGTCCCCGATCCCTGAGCGTCCGTACAGGTCGTAGGTCCTCCTCTTCTCGTCGTCGGAGAGGACCGCGTATGCCTCAGAGATCTCCTTGAATCTCTCTTCAGCATCAGGTGACTTGTTTCTGTCAGGGTGATATTGGAGAGCGAGTTTGCGGTAAGCGTTCTTTATCTCTTCCTTAGTGGCGTTCCTCTGGATCCCTAGTATCTCATAGTAATCCTTCTCGCTCAAGGAAGCCACCAGTGCAGGGTAAAGAGTTGATGTTACTGCTTCTTGTCTTCATCCACGACCCTGTAATCGGCGTCTACCACCTTCTTCTCTGCCTGACTCGTCTCATCCTGTTTTGCTGTGGATCTCGCCTGAGCGCTCTGAGCCGCCTGCTGATAGACTGCGGCACCGATCTCCTGCAGTATCTTTGAGAGGGTCTCCATCCTAGACTTTATCAAGGCTACATCCTTGCCTGTGAGAGCTGACCGCAGATCTGCTGAAGCCTTGTCAAGCCTCTCCTTCTGGTCCTTGCTGACCTTTTCGCCTAGGTCTTTCAGCGTCTTCTCCACGGTGTAGAGTAGTGAGTCAGCTTGGTTTCTGGTCTCAGCCTCCTCCCTCTTGATTCTGTCTTGTTCAGCGTACTTCTCAGCTTCCTTGATCATCCTCTCCTTCTCTGCCTCGGAGAGCTTCGTTGAAGCGGTTATCGTTATCTTCTGTTGGTTGCCGGTGGCGAGGTCTTTCGCAGAGACGTTCAGGATGCCGTTGGCGTCTATGTCGAATGTCACCTCGATCTGAGGTACACCCCTGGGCGCCGGCGGGATCCCGACTAGGTTGAACATTCCGAGTGAGACGTTGTCGGCTGCCATAGGCCTCTCCCCTTGCAGGACGTGGACTGTCACACTTGTCTGGAAGTCTGCGGCGGTTGAGAAGATCTGGCTCCTCTTTGTGGGTATCGTCGTGTTACGTTCTATGATTTTAGTAAAGATTCCTCCAAGGGTCTCGACTCCAAGTGATAGTGGTGTGACATCGAGGAGGAGGAGTTCCTTCACCTCTCCAGCTATCACGCCGGCCTGTATGGCGGCGCCCATGGCAACGCATTCCATAGGGTCTACACCACGCTCAGCAGGTTTGCCCATGTACTCCTCAACGAACTTTCTCACTACCGGCATCCTCGTAGGGCCGCCCACCAAGATTATCTTGTCGATATCCGCCGGTGTTAGCTTCGCGTCGGCCAAGGCTCTATTCATGGGTTCTCTGCAACGTTCAATCGTTGGATTGACTAGTTCCTCAAGCTTGGCCCTCGTCAGAGTCAGGTTGAGATGTTTCGGTCCTGATGAGTCGACTGTGATGAAGGGCAGGTTAACATCGCTCGTTAGGGTTGTGGAGAGCTCGATCTTCGCCTTCTCAGCCGCCTCCCTGAGTCTCTGGAGGGCTACCTTATCGTTGCTGAGGTCTATTCCAGTATCCTTCCTGAACTCCTCGATGAGGTACCGGACTATGGCGTTGTCCATGTCAGTGCCGCCGAGCTGTGTGTCCCCGCTTGTGGACTTAACCTCGAAGACCGGTGGCTCTGATGGTCCAGGACGGCCTATCTCCATTATTGTGACGTCCAGCGTGCCCCCTCCAAGATCGAAGACCATTATCTTCAGTTCCTTCTCTGACTTGTCTAGGCCATAGGCTAGAGCCGCTGCAGTGGGCTCATTTATTATCCGCACAACATCTAGGCCGGCTATGGAGCCAGCGTCTTTGGTAGCCTGCCTCTGGTTATCGTTGAAGTAGGCCGGAACAGTTATCACTGCCTTATCAACCTTCGCCCCTAGGAAAGCCTCGGCATCCCTCTTTATCTTCTGGAGGATGAAAGCTGAGATCTGTTGAGGAGTATACTCTTTATCAAATACTCGAACCTTGTAGTCTGTACCCATCTTCCTCTTGATCGCCATGACAGTGCCTTCAGGGTTGGTTACGGCCTGTCTTCTGGCAGGTTCACCAACCAGAAGCTGCCCATCCTTTGTGAAGGCGACATATGAAGGGAAAGCCTTCCCGCCTATGGTTGTCCCCTCAGCACTCGGTATGATGATAGGCCTCCCAGCCTGGATGACGGCAGCGGCTGAATTGCTCGTTCCAAGGTCTATACCGATTATCTTAGATGCTTGTGAACTGCTCACATGGATCACCACAGAATGGTTCAGAGGAGTTGTTAGTGGTATTCGGAGTTATTAGGAGGCGGTATGCTCCAAGAAAAGGATTTTGGATAAGATCACGCTTCTGTTCTTTTGCCGAATTTGGCTGCAGGCACGCCACTCCATAACCGGTAGAACACTGGAGAAGCTCTTCATGCCGGCTCTCCTTCCTCTGGCATGTGTTCCTTCGGGTTCTTTGAGACTACGACGATACTCGGCCTGAGTACTCTGCCTTTGAACATGTAGCCGGGCCTGAGCTCCTCTACAACATGCCCTTCAGGCATGTCTTCTCTGGGAATCTGGTTCGCTGCCTCATGGACTGAGGGGTCGAATTTGTTGCCGACGGCCTCAATCCGCTCGAGGCCTTCATCTTCCAATATCTCTCTCATCTTCTTGAGGACTAGCTCGAAGCCAGACCTTACCGCTTGAGGGTCCTCAACCTTGGGGGAGGCCTTCACCGCTATCTCCATATCATCGACTATGACGAGAAGTCTAGAGACCAACCTCTCATTAGCTCTCTCAATGATCTCCTCGATCTCCTTCTTCGTTCTCTTCTGCAGGTTCTCCAACTCGGCCTGCATGTACTTCAATCTATCCAGATAGTCGGCTGACCTCTTCTTCTCGTCTGCCAGAGCTTCCTTTATGGAGGTGAGCTCCTTCACCACCGTCTCCAGATCAGCCTCCTTCCGTGAAATTTCTGAGGTATCCTTGGGCTCAGCTCTATGCTTCTCCTTACGAGCGCCCATGTGACTCGCCTATTCTGAGTCTGCCTGACTGAAGGTGTAGGGATGTCGAAGCGTTCGCATGCTATATTTGATTTTCGGGGAGGTGGGTAACGGAGGAGTCTGTGAACGAGTCCATGAGAGACCGTGGTGAGAACAGGGAATCGTTGACTGGCAGATGGTTTGATGTTCTGACCGAGCATGTTTGTTCGTCGCCGTGCAGATCGATCAAACGCCCCTGCATAGAACAGGATATAGGTGTGAGCGTGAGATAGATTGACTAGATTCCCTGAGGTAGGTTCCAGGGATGCATCTGGCAGACTGCTCACTCGCCTTGGTCAGTGTGGGCCTGGTCCCCCTGTCACCCTGCAGCTACCAGCTTCTTCCAGGCTACGTCGTCTACCACCTGGGCAGCAGGATCAGTGGTGGAAGGGCAATTAAAGACGGCCTAGCATGCAGCACGGGGCTAGTCGCAGTCTTCTCGACCTTAGGCCTCGCCACCCACTCTTTTGGAAGCGCACTCCTGCAGTCTCTCCCATTCACTAATCTGGTTGCTGCAGCAGCGAGAGGTTTGCTCGGAGTTTCGATGCTGTTGGGGGTTCAACATTCCAAGTATCCCCATCAGCATTCATGCCTCCAAGAAGTCAGGATTGCTAGGCTTCTTTCTTTACGGAGTGACGTACGCAGTCGCGTCTATGGCCTGCTCCGGTCTGATATTCATCTCGATAATGCTTTAAGCTCTAACCGCCGGGGATTTCTTTGATGGATTCACTATCTTTCTTGCCTTCTCTCTTGGGATGTGTATGCCTTTGCTGGCGACGACGGTTCTTGTGGCCAGGGGTAAAGGGCTTTATCATCGAAAAGATTACGGGCGCAACGTCGATAGTCCAGCGTGCTAAAAGTCGCGTTGATAGTGATTGCGGTCTACCTGCACTTTCTATTCTAACCTCATCCTGAACAATATGTCTGCACGGTTATGAATCATCGCGTCCAGAGCAGCGGTATGATAGACTTGGGTGAACGCATTTCACTGAAAGTAGCCAAGGAGAAAGGAGAAGCAGCTATCTCCATCTTGAAACGTCTGAACGTCATAGACAAGGATCTCAGAGTGGCGTCGACTCGTCAGGACGTGTTTGCACCTCTATGCAGGGCGTTATCAGAAGATGAGCTTGCCTTGTTGGAATCGGAGCTCAGAGACTTCAAGGTTACCAGCCATGAATTCAAAAGAAGAGATAGGAAACCCAGAAGTCTAGTCGAGGCTATCGGAGAGCAGCTCGAGCCACATATCCTCGCTGAGCTACCACGCTCATACGATATCGTTGGTAACACAGCCATCCTGGAGCTTCCAGAGAGCCTACTTAAGCATGGACGGACTGTTGGGGAGGCAATGATGCGTGTAAATCCTCATGTCAAGACCGTGCTGGGAAAGGCCAGCCCTGTAACCGGCAAGTATCGCACAAGGGAATTCATACTCCTGGCTGGTCACCCCTCAACAGTCACGGAACATAGAGAGCACGGCTTCGTATTCCGTCTTGACGTCCGCACGGTTTACTTCAGCCCGAGGCTCTCTCGTGAGCGTCAGAGGATAGCCGCCGCAGTTCAGCCAGGAGAGACCGTGGTAGACATGTTTGCGGGTGTGGGGCCATTCTCAATAGTTGTAGCTGGGTCCAGAAATGTGAGGAAGGTATACGGTATAGATATCAATCCGGACGCGGTCACGTTCATGTTACAGAACATTATGCTTAACAAGCTACGCGGGAGAGTTACCGCTGTACTGGCCGATGCTGCCACAGCCTCAAACCTCCTCTCGGGATTGGCAGACCGTGTAGTAATGAATTTGCCGGCTGACTCTGAAAGATTCATTCCTCAAGCCTGCAGGCTTCTCAGTAGAGGTGGGGGGATAATTCACTTCTACACATTCATCTCAGAAGAATCATCTCAGGAATATGTTCTCGAGAATTTGAGAAAAAGCGTAGAGGGCACAGGCAAAGAGATTGTGAGGATTGAGGCCGTGAGGGCTGTCAGGCCTGTTGCGCCGAGGGAATGGCAGCTCGCCGTCGATGTGAGAGTCGCCTAGAGCTGAGCTGTCAGAACTACTTTTACAACTGTATCTGGATCCCTCAGTCTCTTGACAAGTCTTCTACTGAAATCCACGGCGGCCTTACTGGACCTTATCATCAATGTTCTTCCACAGGTGAAACTGCTCTTTCTCGCTACAACGTCGTCCTCGTCCTCGAAAGTGAGGAGGCCGCTGCCCTTTCCGATGGCGGTCTCAACGATCCCGCACGCCTCAACTGTGACAGTGATGGTTGTCTCATCCCTTGACGCAAGCCTCACGAACTCTGCAGAGAGTTCTGAGAGGCCCCTATCAGCGCCGACCGCAATTATGCAGTCTCCTCCAGAAGTCAGGCGTTCATCCTTCGTAATCTCGAATGTGGTTCTATGGGTTGCCTTGACCGCCCTGTGGCCGTGGGCATTAAGCAGCTCCACTACACGGGTCATCAGATTCTGCTCA
>JAWCLX010000071.1:5438-6082 GCA_038850385.1 Bathyarchaeia archaeon
CCACCCTCACCTACTCTCTTCTGTCACTCAGCGGCTTAGCTTTTATCTTGCTCACCTCCAGCAATTACTGGTTGAAGGGAGGCAAGGCGGTCTGGAGAGGTACGAGAAGCTCAGGAAGGAGGCTGTAAATCTGCTTATGAGAGAAGGGATACTGCGTTCCCAAAGCGTGATAAGGGCCATGTCTCTAGTTCCGAGAGAAGAGTTCCTCCCTGAAGAGGTGAAGCCCGAAGCCTACATCGACGCGCCACTGCCCATAGGCTACGGCCAAACGACGAGCGCACTTCACATGACCGCGATGTTCTGCGAGTACGCTGAGCTCAGCCTTGGAGAGAAAGTTCTCGAGATAGGGGGTGGCTGCGGATACATGAGCTGCGTATACGCTGAGGTCGTCGCTGCAAGCGATCAGCCGAGAGAGAAGTGGGGGCATGTCTGGTCAGCCGAGATAATTGAGGAATTGGCGAGAGTCGCTCAGGAGAATATTCGAAGATGCGGTTATTCCGAGCGTGTCGACGTAGTACATGCCGACGCATCGCTGGGCCTACCGGAGCATGCTCCATACGACGCTATAATAGTCACCAGCGCAGCCCCCATGATCCCTGAGGAGATCATAGGCCAGCTCCGAGCAGGTGGATGCCTCCTGATAC
>JAWCLX010000071.1:6092-7235 GCA_038850385.1 Bathyarchaeia archaeon
GATCTACCATTACCAGAGGCTGATCAAGGTAAGAAAGAACCCTGACGGAACAGTAGACAGGGAGGAACTGGGCGGGGTTGCATTCGTACCGATGAGGGGGAGGGCAGGGTGGAAGGGGTGAGTTCAAGCAGTAGAGGTCAGAGCAAGAGATCCGAACCCAAGACTTCCAAGAAGCATGCAAGAATGACGAGGTCGGCTGAGCTTCTGGAGTTCATCTCGAAGAATCCTGGGATGACAGTGGACGAGATCTCTGCAGGCTTAGGTTGGTCTCGCCGCAGTGTCAGACTCGCCCTAGGCAAGCTGGAGAAAGCAGGTGGAGTCTCAACACGATATTTCCCTGTCTCGGTCAAGGAGTTTGGGGAGGGCCTGTCCAGTGTCGATGAAGAGATCGCCCTGGGAAGGGACAGGCTTGAGAAGATGCTTAGTCGCCTGCAGGCCAGGGCTGACGAGGCATTCGAGAAATGTGTGGAAGCCAAGATGGCCAAGGATGAGGATCTTGCCTCAATATACGCAGGACGATGTGCCGAGATAAGAAGGCTCATCAACAGTGTAGTTGCAAGTGAGTCTATCCTGAACAGGATGGCTCTGGCGATGGATAGCCTGAGGCTGAGTCTAAGGAGAAAGGGCGGCCCGGAGGTTAATCCGTGAAGAAGCTCTCGAGAGTGAGCCGGCCCTCCTCGAAGCCTCTGGAGAGACGCTCGAGGCCATTCCTAACCCTCTCCTCTGAGAAGCTCCTCTCTCTACACAGGAAATCTATTGTCGACTCATGGTCTGGTCTTCGCCACTCAATCCTATAGTCGTCGGTGACCTCGGGGTTCAGAAATATCTGTCTGATCCTGAGAAAATCCTCGACCTCAGAGTCTCGCTTCAGTCTCTCGACTGCTCTCTCAAGTGTTCCAGATTCCTTGACAAGCTTCACCGCTGTCTTAGGTCCAACCCCTCTGAAGCCTCCAGGATTATAGTCTGTGCCCAGCAGGATCGCTACATCGATCAGTTGCTCTCTCGTAAGTCCAAGACATTCCAAGACCTTCTCGAGGTGAATAACCTCAGGCTCAACCTCAACGTAGACGTTCCTGCCTGGGAGCTTCCTCCTCCCACTGACTGTCAGATTACGCACCAGTATAGGCGCTCCGAAAAGTAGAG
>JAWCLX010000072.1:0-4627 GCA_038850385.1 Bathyarchaeia archaeon
GGCATAGGAGAAACAGAATCAATCCTTTAGATACCATATCTCAGCGCTCCGCCAGAGATCCTTTGCTACTCTGCTCTCCGCCCAGTCTTGCCTCCAGCCTCTATCATCTTGAGGTAGTCAATTATGAAGCAGGACATTACGAATACCAGCACAACGAGTTTCGATGCGAAGACTATATTGATCGGGGTCATATTCCGCCACGGCCAAGGGTTCACGATTATGTCTGGGTTCTGGAGGCCCTGCACGGACAATGCGGCTGACCAGACCACGATATGGTAGACCAGCTCAAAACCACTTGCAAGAACTCCTAGCCATGCGATTGAGTACATTATCCTTCTGATGTCTGGGAGCATCTGTTCGAAACGGCGTATCGATGAAGGCGTGTAGAGGCCGAAGACAAACCAGAGGAAGAATGCGAAGATGAAGATAGTGATAGGCTTCATGTGGAGGCCTGGAAGTACTTCGACTTGGATGAGTACTAGGTTGTCCCCAACTATGTATGGTGGTGCAGCTTTCACCGTATAGACGATCATAACCAGTACCGCTGTTGCACCGAAGATCCATGAGAGGAGCGAGTAGATGTAGCCTGTTATCCGTCTTATCTTCGGAAGGACAAAGACGGAGACCATGATGATGCCGCCTATGAAGACTATGTAGGGAGGAGCTGGAGTAAATACGAGTATTATTGCGCAGACCGCTAGAACGACTACGACATGCCAGAGGTCGGAATATAGATCCTTCTTCTCGCCAAGCGTTTCCCTCAGTCGATCCCGCATCTTCAAATATTCCAACCTCTACTCGGCGCCCTGTATGTTAGCCTCCAATTTCAACATTGCACCGGGTTTTATAAAGACGGTTACGCCCCGTCTCACATCCGAGGCTGGGTAGCCGCAGTCTCTATGTTCAGTCCACGGTAGAAACCGGCGTAGTTTCCCCGCATCTCCTTCGTCGCGCCTACTATGAGGATGAATGAGAGATCCTTCGGCTCCTCCCACCCAGCTTCCCTGTATAGGCTCGAGATATCTATCTGAACATATGTCCATCGGTTGAGTGGAGCATTCACCAGAACTATTCGGTGGTTACGGATCTGGTAGGAACCTTCTGGCCCGTCACTGAAGATAAGCCATAGGAGGTTCCTTCCGTCATTTATCTCTATTCCGAAAACGTTCCAAGGCTCCTTCGAAAGTGGATCGCAGGCATAACTGTATGTTGGGTAAACCCATAGGCTCAGTCTAGACCTTAAGAATCTTGACGCTGCGTATCCTCTCAGACCTTGTTTGACGTGAATGCTGGCCCAGCTATAGGTGTCATTAACTCCGTCCTGATAGATGTGTAGGCCGAGGCATTCCTCGCCGTCTACTACGTCATGTCTGATGAAAGCATCATCATTCGGCCCTTTCGTGTAGGTCACTTCCCAGAGGAATGGTTTCTGGTGGCCTGTCACAGGATCTTTGGTGAAGTACTTGAAATTGGGGTTTAGAACTATGGGGAGGTCGTCTATCTTCCCATAATTCTGAGTAAATGATAGAGCAACTACCGATGCGAGAACCACCAGATATGAGACTACTAGGGTCGGTCTCCAACTCGGATTGAACTTTGACCACCTCTATCGTGTTGGTATGAGGCTACAGCAGCGGCAAGGCAGACCGGGATCAGATAGATGAAGTAGTTCTGGAGTCCTCGCGGTGAGAACCACATTATCACTGCGGGGAAGGTCCACATCGCGTACCTCAGCTCGTTGAATCTAATGTTGTATGAGAAGAGTAACAGCAAGAAGATGACGGCAGCAAGGGTCACGTAGAAATCCTTCGAGATCGTGACGACTCCCATCTGTGATATCGTAGATATTCCTTGGCTGATGACGATAAGGTTTCCTGAAACAGGTGTCATGATTCCGTTCCACCAAGACTCTGGGTCCTTGAGTATGAAGAAGATGTTAGGCAGAAGAAAGGCGACTGCTGCCGAGGAGAGGAGTCTTACCGTTGCAGCCAGCTTCTCGTCTAAGCCTCTTCCAAGCATCCTCCAGGTCCAAGTCAATAGGAATGGTAGCAAGATCCAGGGCTCCTGCTTGACAGCGCAGGCGAGACCGTAGGCAGCTCCAGCGATCAGTGGGGTTCTCACGTAGAATGCTGTGATAGTGAGGGGAAGAACCCACAGATAGTCGCTGAGGCAGCCTGCTGTGAAATTGATCGCGAGATCTGAACCGGCGAATAGCGGGATCAGGACGAGATGTCTTATTTCAGGTGGGGACCTAAGATATATGAAAACGATCGTGGCGACTTCGAAGATGAACGTTACCCATCTCATATCCTGAAGGCCAATGTAGACGAAAGGCGTGAAGACCAGTATGTGAAGCGCGGGGTAGTTGAGATTGGTCACAAGGTCTCCATCAGGTTTCAATGTGATATAGTCCACGTCAACAGCAAACGCCTCCAATCCTTTCTGAAGATCCGCGCCGTAGGGGTTCCAGGAAGGAAAGACCCAAAGCTGTGAGGCGTAGTGGGTAAGCGCCATGGAATCCGTCCTGTAGACTCCGAGGTACTGTACCGCAGCCACAACGTAGAGCAGGGCGGCAAGTGGTAGGACCTCAAGCCTCTTGATAAACCTAGAAGGCAACATCGACATCATGAGCATCAGCAACGCCGCACCATAGACAAGGACGCACATTACTACTACTTCAGGATGCGTCTCCAACCTTCCCCTCAACCAATTCTTGAAGCCCTCATAGAATAGGAACCCTGACGAGAAGAGGTAGAAAATCCTGAATGTTAGCGGGTCATACTTAGAAACGGTTGCATGGGGTTCAGGCTTATTTACCATTAAATCCTCCTCCTTGCAAGCAGTGCGGGATGAGCCGAGACCAAGATGAGCACGCCAAGTAATGAAGCTGACACCAAAATGTATTGTATGTTTTGGGGACTGGCGTGGCGGATAGTAACAGAGCACTGGGCCGATCTAACTTTTACCTTTATGAAACCATTCGAATCCACGCTGGTCTCCGCCTCCTTACCGTTGACCGTTGCAACCCAGCCGCTGTGATAAGCCTCCCTGACAGTCAGCTCTTCACAGGGAAGCTTCTTCTGAACTTGTACAACTATCATGTCAGGAGCAGGTCTCTGGAAAGTAATGCTTTCACAATCTGAAACGTCGGCTTTAACGGGCGGGTTCTGCAGTGTATTCTTCAAAACCGTCAAATTTCCTTTTTCATACTCTATGAAGATGTCTTGCTTGAAGGTCAAGTCAGACATCTTATCTATGAGTGTCCTATTGCCGTTGCCTATGACCACCCAGCGAATCCCAAAGGTCTCATTTCGCCTTATGAGCTCTACCCACTCGTCAGTCCGGTTTGGGGTTGTCTCGAGATCATTTATCCTGTAGTCATTTATCTCCTTGAGCAGGTAGGGCAGCAGCTTCTCCTGTGGATACCACCCATCTATCAACGGTTTGCCGGTGTAGCTTGGTAGAATGTAGATCCACATTGGACATCTTATCGGGAGGATCCTGCCGAACTCCTGCTGCGAAGTGAAGTAAGCTATCAAGGCTGGTGGTATCTCTGCATTCTGCGTTGTATATGGGAGGTGTGGATTTACATCTTGGGTTAGCGCATAGCTGGCCTTCACAAAGGCTCCTGAAGCCGCTAGGATAAGTAGAGCAACAAGACAAAGAGTGGGCAGTCTTCTTCGCGAGGACCTTGCTGCTACTGCAGTCTTTCCGGCCAGAATCGCCGCGGGAACAGATAAATATAGCCAGAATCGGTGGACATCGAGGCTTCTCCACAGACCCCAGAAGAATGGGAGGTCTGCGAGGGGCATCGCATAGTATCCAAGGCCAAGCCAGAGGAACAACGTAAACCATAGCGAAAGGAATAGGACTGCTGGACTAGTCTTGATCCGTCTCGCAGTGTAGAACAACAGGGCTACAATGAAGGCCATTGCTGCCACGACAAGCGTCTGCCCGGCAAACTGTATCAGTGGCTCTCCTCCGGACAGCCCTACCTCAAAGATGCTCATGCCAACTAACAACAGGGTAACGGCGAATGCAAATCGTTTCCTTCCGTGGGGCCTCGCCGAGGCGTATACGCCTATAGCGATCATAGCTAGGAGGAACTGAACGATACCTTGTTCGACAACAAGGTAGTCGTTGAGCGCGTAGGTCAGTTTCATGAATGGGAATCGCATAGTTCTATTGAAGAATGGGTTTTCAGTGAACTGCCCAGACGCCTGCAGGAAACCTACTAACCAGGGGCTTGAGATGACGACAGCTCCAATGGTGACTATCGTGAGGAGAGGGAGTTGCCTCTTGGATCCCTGCAGAGCTCCAGCGAATGAAATGAAGGCCAGCATGGCCGCAGCGAAGATGAGAAGCGCTGAGAGATGGTGTATAAGAATAAGCAATGCGAGCAGGACAATGGAGGCTACAGTTGCATGAACTGTATCTCTGCCTTTCAACATCCTAAAGAATGACATCAGAAAGAGGCAAGCGAGAGGAATCGCCAGAACGTTTGGAAACCTGTCGTAGAACAGATAGTTCCCTATAACAGTCGGCGTCAAGGCAAAAAATAGAGAACTCCAAGCCGACTCCCTGACGCCTAGGCCAAGGTCACGGCCAAGCAGGTAGACTGTCAAAG
>JAWCLX010000072.1:4637-7011 GCA_038850385.1 Bathyarchaeia archaeon
GATGCCAAGCAGCGCCACGGCGAAGGTCAGCATATAACTCAAGGGTGAATAAAGAAGAAGAAACGGAGTTCCACAGTACCAATCAGGATACCAGGATGGGATATATCCCAACTTGTTGTACCAGTTGAACATGAAGAGGATCTTGCTGAGGTGGCTTGTGGAGTCAACTCCCTGAGGGATCCCGGGCGAAAAGCGCGCTGCAGCCACGAGAAAGCTCACGACAAGTGAAAGGATGAGGGGCCTGGCTTGGCTGATCTCATTTCTCATCTAAAGTTACTCTTCCCAATCGAACTTCTGGGTCTCATAGGCAGTCATGCCTCGCCGGCGTGAGGCCACCCTGAGAGCAAGAGTGCTTACAAGAAGAGTTGAAGCAGCAAGCATGAGTCGCCAGTTGAACTCGGGTATTGCCAGGTTACTATCTTTACTGCATGCAGACTGCACAGCGTAGGGGCCGTACTTGCCTATCGTGCTCTTGTCGAAGGCGACCGCGATCACCTCAAGATTGTCCGCACTGATGCCGATTGGAATGGTCCAATTTCCAGACAAGACCTGATATGAGTTCGGCCTCAAAAGGAGACTCTCCCTTGCAGCTTGGCCTCTGTAAACGCTGCTCCATCTGCTTCCGCCAAGATAGACGTTGTTCTCAACAACGTAGATCGCGACCTCCCCGTTAAATGGATACCCATTCCTTTCTGCTACAGCAACCTGAGACTTCAAGAGGTTTCCCTCGACTGTTTTGGCGACGGTCAACTCGATAAGATGAACGTTCCTGAGACTTGTCGATTGTATCTCGGCTGCGTCTATTATGGCGCCGCTAGTCCTTGTGTACCCACCGTCAAGTGCGTGAGACGGAACGAAGTTGAAACCAAGCTCTGTTGCTCTGTTGACTGCATCAATTGTGCTCCAGGAATCTTGAAGGTGGAATACTACAAAATGTGCTAGGTGAGTCTCGTTATCGCACATTTCACGGATCACCATCTCCTCTCTGCTGCAGGGCTCACACCAGCTGCTGGCGAAGACCTCAACAAATACTGAGTGTGTGGAGGTCTGGGAGCTTCCTAGAGGAATCCAAAATGTCAGCATCACCGCCGAAACGAGCATAATGCCTAACAATTTGCCATACGTGATATGAGCTGGGCTTCTTGGGCTGTAGGACCCTCTGATTCTCATAGTGAACTACCTGGTGAACCTTGAACTGTTGTGGGGTGCTGTCTACTGGAGAGGCCCAGCAGCAGGTGTTTATGGAACTTAGCTATAAAAACATCTCCGGCATCCCATATCTCTCGATTCAACCGGGAAATCGCCATGCTCTAAGGAGTCGAGAAATTGATGGACAGGAAGACGTTGAACATACTGGAGAGGATTATGTGCGAGGCAGTCGGTGCCGATGGCCCTGTGGCGGCGCTGGTCTACGGATCCAGAGTTGCAGGCTATGCAAGAAGGGACAGTCTCTACGACTGCATGGTGATTCGAGAATACCCGGGAGGGACGAGATACCATCACAGCAGGTTGGGTAACGTAGATGTTGCAATCCTTGAGGTTGATAATGAGCTGTTTCTTCTCGATGTCAGGAAAGGAGCTCTTGGAGAGTTTGTTGCTGGCAGGCTGCTTTTCCCCTATTTAGGCTTGAGAGGAGCAGACTATCTGGAACAGAGAGAGATCGAGCTCAAAGAACGTGTGATTGTTGAGGAGACCGAGGAACTGGTTAGACAATTTGGAGAGGCGTCAAGGGGGCTAGTCATAAGTCCGGAATACTTCGCACTCTCACATATACTCAGAAGATCCAAGGCCTATCCCCCTCTCCGTTACAGCTACCTGAATACGTTCTGCGAAACTCTAAGAGATAGAAATATGGCAAAAGTCATGCCTGGATACAGAGTGGCCATAAGAAAGATCGTTAGTAGAGGAATTCTCGAAGATACAGGAGAAGGCCTCTCGATTAGGGACGACTTCATAGACGATGTTCTTGGACGAAAGACCAGAGATAGAGCGGTCGACATAGTCGCAGTCAGCAAAAGAGCCCTATATCCATATCTAATGCACGGAAGAGCTGGCCTAGCCTCTCCTGAGCTGATATCACGTGATATCGCATCCAAGCTTCGCAGAGAACTACTGTTGACAGGCAGAAACCTGCAGGTGGAGGATCCTAGAGTTCATCTCTCGCTCAGGACTATGAGCGGGTTAGTTCCACTCGATGAGCGCGGCACAGTCAGAGAGATAATCATGAAGATGAGGCCGGGATGCAGAATAGTAATAACGCCCCTAGGCGGTGCACTGAACGAGGTCTACCGGGTGGATGCTGATGGTGAGCGGCTGGTCGCAAAGAGGTTTACCGACTGGCACAACTTCAAATGGTTTACGCTCAACTTGGTGA
>JAWCLX010000073.1:0-1335 GCA_038850385.1 Bathyarchaeia archaeon
AGTGCAACTATCAGACAAAGAAGCCTGCAAGAGAGGTCTCAAAGATAAGGCATGAGAAGGAGAAGATAGTGGTCATAGGCCGTGAGGAACAGAAGATAAGGACCTTGCCTAAGACCTCGGCCGTCTGTCCGAAGTGTGGCCATCCAGAGGCATTCTTCTGGATGGTTCAGACCCGGGGGGCTGATGAGTCATCAACCCAATTCTTCAGGTGTACCCGCTGCTCAACAACCTGGCGTGAGACATCTTAGCCAAGCTAAAACGTAAAGAATACGTTCCAGCAAACAGGTAAAGTCAACGTGAGAGATGCATGTTCAGAGCAGTAGTCCAAGACTCCAAGACATGGAGAAACCTGTTAACCGCGATCTCAACATTGATCGAGGAGGCCGACTTCAACACCACAAGTGAAGGCTTGAAACTGAGATCTATGGATCCATCCCATGTCGCGATGGTCGACTTCGAGTGGCCTAGAGGAGCCTTCGAGGAGTATGAATGCGATAAGCCCACAGACATAAGGCTGAATCTCAACGCCATGCTGAAGCTCCTCAGAAGAAGCAAGAGTGGGGAGAGCCTTGAGATAGCATACGACGAGATGAACAGGAGGGTGAATCTCACAGTGAAAGGGAAGATACTGAAAAAGTTCACGATGCCAACACTTGAGCCTGTGGAGGAGGAGGTCCCAACCCCGAAAATATCCTTCAACGCCAGAGCCAAGATGATGTCTGAGACGCTGAAGGAGATAATCGAGGACAGTGAGACTGTAAGCGATAATATCAGGTTTGAGGCTGATCAGGAGAGGCTCCTCGTCAAGGCAAGCTCAGAGTTGAGCAACGTCAACATGGAGCTGGTCAAGAGTGACGGTGCACTACTCGAACTTGAAGTTAAGGAGGCCTCTGCAGCGACGTTCAACCTAAACTACCTCGGCGCCATGGTTAAAGCTGGCTCCGCAACCTCAGAGGTGGCCTCGATAGAGTTCTCAACCAACATGCCCATGAAGCTTGAGTTCGAGATGCTGGAACATGGAAAGCTCATGTACTATCTAGCTCCACGGATAGAGTCAGAGTAAGAGGACTAGATGATCTCAGAAAGGGACAAGGCACTATACCCATTCACAGTTGAGGCGGCTGAATTCGTCAAGAGCCTCGGGATAAGGCTGGAGGACCTGACGACAGAACCCTGCTCCGCGATTCTGAAGAGAGCTGAAGAGAGGATAAGGCAAGCTCTCCTGAACCCTTCTGAACTCTCGCCTCAGGAACAGGATCCGAATATCGAGGTCCCTTCATTCCCCGCAGCCATCATGTTGATGGCCTACGTTGGGAATGAGGCAGCTAAGAGGAG
>JAWCLX010000073.1:1345-6928 GCA_038850385.1 Bathyarchaeia archaeon
GCGGTCGCTGAATCTAAGAGCTTCTCCAAGAGGTTGAGGGAGGAGTCTCCTGAGAAGATCATGAGCATCGCCAAGAGGACCTTCGCATGGAGGATCCGGCAGCTCGATGAGAGTGGAGGGCATCCAGGTGAGTTTCTCCTGCACTTCAAGGAGTACCTCACGAATACCAGAGGCATGAATGAACTAAAGTGGAAACTCACCAACCGCACCGTCAGCGGCGGCTACGTCCAACTGACAAAGGACGAGGCAACGAGGTTGATTGAGGAAGAGATCCAGAGGAAGATACTTGAGAAGACTAGGCAGCCCCTAGCAGACCCGCCTGACGCCCTCCAGTCGACACTGAATGCGATACGGGGGCTGACCTCAATCAGGAGTCCACCCCAAGAGATCGCTCAGACCTTCAAGATATCGATCGGTGATATGCCGCCCTGCATCAGGGCGCTCCTCGACACCCTATCCTCTGGAGGAAGACTCTCACACATCGGAAGGTTTACCCTCACATCATTCTTGGTGAGCTCCGGTTCAACAGAGGATGATGTAATGGGCTTCTTCAAGTCAGCATCTGACTATGATGAGAGAAAGACAAGGTACCAAGTCGAGCATATAAGCGGCCGCAGAGGCAGCAAGACAAAGTATACACCCCCTAAATGTGACACGTTGAAGACGCATGGACTCTGCATCGAGCCGGATGAGCTTTGCAAGGGGGTGAGACACCCTCTCACATACTACCGGAGAAAGCAGAGGCAGTTCAGGAGGTTGCCAGCTGAAGCCTCAGCCCCACAGACAGGAAGTCGATCGCCTTGATCAACCCCCCACTCCTAAGCCAAAAGCTTCAAGCGAATGCGGGAAAGAGGAGGGGTCAGGTAGGCGACTCCTATGGGTTCTGCAGAGGATCCGGATCAGCTGGCTAGATCCGCTGTCAAATCGAAGTTTCAAGAATACTATAGGAAGAACTCAGACTCGATATTCCCGCCCAGTTCAATGGAGAAGAGGGAGTTCGGCTTCCTCGTCTTCACAGAAGGCGTCATGATAAGGCATAGGTCATTCAGGAATGTAGGAGATCTCAGGATGTTCATTCAGGAGACCGCCCCATCCGACGTCTATTACTCAGCGGCCTACTATGAGGATCCTGAGGCGCCCATGGACAAGAAAGGCTGGTCCGGCTCAGACCTCATATTCGACATAGACGCCGACCACATCGAGACACCGTGCAAGCAGACCCATGATAGATGGTTATGCATCGGATGCAGATTCTCAGGCAGAGGGAGGGCCCCGCTGAACTGCCCACGCTGTGGAGGACAGAAATTCCAGGAGGAGGTTTGGATGTGCAACGAATGCCTAGAGAGGGCAAAGCAAGAGATCTTGAAGCTGATCGAATTTCTGAGCAGAGACCTCGGGGTGGACAAGGACGAGATCCGAGTCAACTTCTCAGGACATAGAGGATACCACCTACACGTAGAATCAGAAGAAGTGAAGAGTCTCAGCTCAGAGGATAGGAGGGAGATAGTTGACTACGTCACAGGGACAGGGCTGGAACCTGAACTCCTCGGACTCCTCGATACGGAAGGCAGACTGAAGGTTGCAGGCGGCCCACATCCCAGCGACTCAGGCTGGAGGGGGAGGATAGCAAGAGGAATAATGCAGGTGCTCCTGCGGACGGATGCATTCGAGCTGAGAGAGATGGGCCTCAAGAGCAACACGATAGAGTCGTTGATCAGACTGAGGGGTGAGGCTGACGCGGGGACGATTTCTTGGGCGGAGATCGACGGAGCTGGCAGGCGTACATGGCAGATAATAGTCAGGAAGGCTGCAAGACTTGGGGCGGTATCCATAGACACCGTTGTCACCTCTGACATTCATAGACTGATAAGACTCCCGGAGACCCTCAACGGAAAGACCGGCCTAAAGGCGATGCATGTCAAGATCGAGGAACTCGCCACGTTCAGCCCCCTCACTCAAGGGATATGGACCTTTCGAAAACGTTGAGGTTGCGCTGCCGACGCCGGCAGCCCTCCTGCTAATGTGCAAAGGGAAAGCCTACCCGGTGGCTAAGTAGAGTGTACAACCGCCTCTACGATGCTTGGAGAAAGGAGAGGCTAGGATCAAGAGAGCTTCAGCCATTACCTCAGGGATTCTTCAGAGACCTCAGTGAGTACATCAGGAGGATGACTGAAGAGTTGAGGATGCTCGACGAGAAGACGTTGAAGTATAGGCTTCTCAGGATGGAGCTTGAGAAGACACGTCAGATGGCATCCTCTCTAATGGATACGAGACTCCGGAAGCTGGTGGAGACATCCCCTGAGGATCGCACACTAAGCCGAGAACACATCACTGATGAGGAAGAGGAATTGTACAGTAGAGTCCTGCAAGTGTTCGAGCAGCATGAGAGCTTCAAGAAGAGGGTTCTCGAAGGAAGGGGCATAGACGCAAGGGCGAAGCCTCCCCGAGAGTCTGGAATAGTCACAGTCAGGTTTACGGCTGCAGTTCCCAAGATCGTCGGTGTAGACATGAAGATGTACGGCCCCTTCGCTCCTGAAGATGTAGCTTCGCTCCCCAGAGAGAATGCTGAAGCACTGATCCGTCAGAGAGCCGCGATCAAGATAGATGTTGAAGACTGAGGATAGGCAGAGACTGGACAATGCATGTGAAGACATAACGCCGCCCATATGGAAAAATGAATAAATAGCGCACCCGAACGTTCTACTACTCCCTGCCTGGTGTTCAAGGATGAAGATGACCAAGGAGATCAACACCTTCTGCCCGAAGTGCGGACGCCACACGCCACACTCCGTATCCGTCTACAAGAAAGGTCGGGAGAGAGCATTAGCCGGCGGCGTGAGGAGACATGAGCGTGAGAAGCATGGTTACGGAGGCCAGAAATGGCCTGAGCTGAAGCGTACAGCAAAGACCACGAAGAAGCAGTTACTCAGGCTGAGATGTAGAGGCTGCGGCTACACACTCCAGAGGAGCGGCATCAGGCTGAGAAAGATGGAGCTGGGGGCTTGAATGGTCAAGAGGGGCATAATACCAAAGCCTGAAAGCAGCTTCCTGAAGGTAAGATGTCCCAAGTGCTCTAATGAGCAGACAGTCTTCGACAGATGCTCCACCATAAGCAAATGTAGTGTCTGCGACGAGGTCTTGGCTGAACCTTCCGGGGGGAAAGCCTCGATAAGAGGCGAGGTCGTTCAGATACTCACCTAGAGGTGGACGGAGATCTCTGCACAGGAATATCCGGAGATAGGTGACGTAGTCATAGCGACGGTGATCCGGCTAACAGACTACGGAATCTACGTCAAGCTCGATGAGTACGCTGGGAGGGAGGCGCTCGTCCACATCTCAGAGATATCGACGACTTGGGTCAAGAACATAAGGGACCATGCTAGAGAAGGACAGAAGCTCGTACTCAAAGTCCTCAGAGTCAACCCTCAGAGAGGGCAGATAGACCTCTCACTGAGAAGAGTGACTGGGAGAGAGAAGACTGAGAAACTTCTAGAATGGAAGAAGAACAGGAAGGCCGAGTCTATACTAAAGGCCGCGGCTGAGCGGGCAGGAATATGCGCTGACAGGATAGAAGAGATAAAGACTAAGATACTCTCGAAGTACCCGAGCGTATTCGATGCTCTCGAGGATTCGGCTGAGGCCGGCGAGAAGGTCTTCACAAAACTCGACATCCAGCAGGAATGGGCTACAGCGCTGGCGGAGACCGCCAAGCAGAAGATCAAGATCGACACGGCTGATGTTGAGGCGACTGTCGAGATCTCGAGCACAAAACCTGATGGGATAGACCATGTCAAGGCAGCCCTCTCAAATGCGGAGAGGGTCAAGGCTGCAAGGGGCGGCAGGGTGACAGTCTACACGATCGGCGCCCCAAAGTACAGGATCGAGGTAACCGCCAAGGACTACGACGATGCTGAACGGATACTCAGGGAAGCCGTCAACCAAGCGGTCGAGACAATAAAGAGCCTGGGAGGAACGGGACGCCAGCTGAGTTGAGATGGCAGATACGCAGATGCCCGAGATGCAGGAACTACACGCTCAAAGACATCTGTCCAAACTGTGACGTCGAGACCGAGACCCCGATCCCAGCCAAGTTCTCACCACAAGACAAGTATGCAAGGTACAGGGTGCAGAGGTGGAGCCGGCGTGGAGACGATGATAGTAGAGGGAGCGACGAAGCCGAATAGACCTGTAATCGTTGAGGGGCTCCCTGGACTAGGTTCAGTCGGAAGGATAGTGACCTCAGAGATCATCAGAAGCCTCAAAGCCAAGAGGATCGCCACCCTCTACTCGCCGTTATTCCCATACTACGCATTGGTAGACAGCAGAGGTCTTGTGAGGCTGCCTTGGAACGAGTTCTATCACTGGCGGAGCAAAAGACCGAGGAGGGAGATAGTCGTGATAACAGGGGACTGTCAACCGCAGAACTCAGCCGGGCAATATGAGGTCGCCGATACCATCATGGACTATGCTGAGAAGTACTCCTCCAGACTGATCATAACCGTCGGCGGATACACAGCTCAGGTTGAGGATGAGGCTAAGGTCATTGGAGCCGCAACAGACAGAGATACTGTGAAGAGGTTGACTGAGCTCGGCGTCACCATCAGTAAGTCAGGCATACCTGTTGTCGGAGTTTCAGGCCTCCTGCTCGGTCTAGCACAGTTCAGAGGTTTGCCGGCGGCATGTCTCCTCGGCGAGACCTCGGGCTACGTTCCGGACCCCAAGGCTGCAAAGAGCGTCCTCAAGGTTCTGGTCAAGCTCCTAGGCCTCGAGATAGACCTGGCCGGGATCGACAGGGACATAGCCAGGATGGCTGAGGTCGAGTCGAGGATGCGGAAAGCCGAGAGGGATATGGACCTCGCATTGAGAGGCAGGATAGCTGAGAAGACTGTCAGCTACATATCCTAGAGGGGTTGGTCCCTCTACGGCAGCTCACCCACAGTCACCACGACTACCCTACTCGTCATAGCCTCATACTCCGCAGTCCCTGTCCAGGAGGCACGCACGTAGTATACACCCGCTGCCTCAGGCCGCCACTTAGGTGTGAAGACGCCCTGGACAGGCTGACCGATTATGGCAGGCGTCCATGTCCGATTGTCAGTGCTTATCTCGAAGGTTACTTGACCCTCAGACAGCTGTGGGTAAATCCTGACGTCTACACTTATGTTCTTCCCGAGGCTGGTAACAGTAGGCTCCACATTCAACTTAACCGTCGGCTTACCCTTCAGGACACTCAGAGTCTGTGTGGGGCTCGTCGCCGACGCGTACTTTCCAGCCAGCCCACCCCACCTCGCCCTGACCAAGTATTCACCAACCCCAGGATCCCAAGTGTGACTGTAGGTACCATTCTCAAGCGTCAGCAGATCCTTTATCGTAAGCCAAGTTTTTCCTCCATCCTCGGAGTACTGGAGCCGGACTGTACGGTTGCTCAAGGGCGTGGACTCCTCATCTACCAGTCTTCCTGATACCTCAACCTTCTCCGGATAGCTCATGTTCAACCTTCCAAGGTTGAGAGTCAGATTGGTCCTTGTCAGATAGTTCACCTGGTAGACCAGGACGAACTTGTTCGAGGAGACAAAGGCAGGT
>JAWCLX010000074.1:0-6908 GCA_038850385.1 Bathyarchaeia archaeon
ATCGTTTCCATAGCAAGGTTGGTTGCTGAGATCGATGTTGGTGCGAAGCAGATAGATGCAAGGTGATCTGCTATGATTCTGTTTCCTTCTTCAGGCATAGTTGGATCAAAGCTTCGCAGTCCAGCCTCCACGTGACAGAAGGGGACTCCTGCATAGTGGGAGATCAAAGCTGAGAAGGCAACGGTGTATGTGTCGCCTACTCCCAAGAGAATGTCTGGCTCAGTGTCCTCGACAGCTCTCTCCAGATCTGAAACCGCCACCCTCGATAGTTCGGTATGGTAACGTGACGTGTCGATCCTTACGTGTTTCAAGTTGACCAGATCCAGCTCCTCGAGAAAATGTTCGAACATCATTCTGTCCAGGTGTTGGCCGCTATGCACAAGGATAGTCTCAACGCCCTGCAGTCTTTCGAAGGCGCTGACTATAGGCTCAAGCTTGATGAGTTCAGGCCTCGTCCCCGCAACCACCAATATCCTGTACAAACCATATCCTCCGATACTAGATCCTCAGGGACTGCGGACGCTAACCGTAGTCCTTTTCTCTCACGGTCTTCTGCCAACCTCTCAACGGAAAGAGGGATCTGAACCATACTAAGAAGTAAAGGATCGAGGCGAGGAAGAAGTATCCTAGAAGCGCTGATCTTCTGATGCTAAATCTGAACATGCGTACAGAGTGGAGATACAGCCAAGTGAGCGTCACCGATGATAGTATCCACAGGTTTGTGAGCACAAAATCCAGGATGTACCACCTAACGAGTAGGCCGTAGACGAAGAGTATCCAGCTCCCTATGGCGAATACCGGTTGGGTCTTCTCGAAGAAATTCAGCAACGTGTTAAGCAGTCTTCGTCGATTACGATAGTACTTCAGCAGTGCCCAGCCGCCCCGCGCCCAACGAGATCTCTGTCTCAAGTAGGCTCTGAGCGTTGTTGGAGCGAGTTCCGTAGCCACTGCGCCAACATCAACAACAATATCAAATCCCCTTTCACCGAGTTGGCCGCTTAGCTCAGCATCCTCAACGAGTGAGGGGGGAAACTTAGCCAGATCCTTCCTGAGAACGGTGATGGTTCCCGGCATCCATGGTAGATAGTTCCTTATCATGGACTTCTTGTGTTGGAGATAGTTTGCCACCGCGAATTCTATAGCGACGAGTCTTGTAATCCAGTTTTCATTCGCGTTTCTGACCTTGACGATTCCGCAAGCAGCACAGACCCTTGGATCTCTGAGATAGGGTATCAGCCTCTGAATAGAATTCTGTTCAGGCCTAGAATCAGCATCCATGACACAAACGATACTGTTTGCTGCAGCTTCCACCCCCACGTTTAGAGCCTTCCACTTGCCTACTGGACTGCTCTCTTTACGGATAACTCTGACATCCTTGAATGATGATGCTATCTCAAAGGTTTTATCTGTGCTGCCATCATCAACCACGATTATTTCCTTATTGAGACCTTGATCCTCCAGAATGCTTTTGATAGTGTTCGCGATCACTGCTTCCTCGTTATGGCAAGGAATGATTATGGAGACACCTTCTTTACGATACTCTCCGCTTGGCCTGAAAACTCCTCTGGCCATAAGGTCAAGGTAGAAGAAGGTTGGAATATGCAAAGGGGCGAGGCCATAGGCCACTGGCAACATAACTCTTTGATCCCCTAACTCTGACCTGTGTGCATCACAATAGCTCCGTGCAAAGTCCTCGCCCGCTCGTCTCCTCACTTGAAAACAAATTCATTCGGATAGATGACGATCCCAGAGTCTGTGATCTTGTAGGGCCTAGGCTGATTGTCGTGTGGAGACCCTCTCATCTTCTCCACCTGGATACTTGAGATTATAGCCCGTCCAACCTGGAGAGATTGAAGCAGGATCACGGAATTGGCCAGGTACTCCTCAAGCTGTATGGCCCGTTCTACTGTACCCCCCGTCCTCATCTCGGTCGTTACTATGCAGGTTGCACCGGTCCCGTTCAGGGCTGCAAATAGTCGGAGTACTGCATCTCTCCTCTGGACCACATCAGGATACCTTATCGTGAGTGCAGTGATCGGGTCGATGACTATGCGTCCCGCCCTAACAGCCTTTGCAGACGACAAGATACTTTCCATAGTATCCTTCAAGTATGACTTGCTCTCCTTGTCCTGTGCAATCCCTGAGAGAGGGGATGCGTCTACGAAAGCTAATCTTCCTTCAGACTCCATCCCAGCAAGATCCCATCCCAGTGTGGACATCTCCTGATACAGGTGCTCCTTCGGCTCGTCCAAGCTGACAAAGACAGCACTCTCACCGTATTGTCTGATGCCGCTTACGATGAACTGAACGCCGAATATCGTCTTCCCGGATCCTGGCCCGCCTAGAACAAGCGTGACTCGACCGCGTGGGAACCCTCCGTTTATCATCTCATCTAGGCCTGGGATCCCAGATGAAACCCTAGTCAGAGCTGACATTTTTGTTGAGTCATAGTTGCCTGACGGTGGATATAATGGCTTCTGCATCGTCTGCCTTAGCGGTACATAGGTGTAGTAGTATATGCTATCACAAGCAGGTCTTCGCGTGTCTAGTTTTCTTGAAGAAAATAGGCACTGGGACCGCGTCCGTGAAGGACTGATCATGTTCTGGTAGCCGCCAGGCTGTCCCAGACCAAGTCGAAGAGACTCTTGAATGTATGGATAGTCTGCTTGTTCTCTGAGACAATGCTGATGTCGTCTCCAACATCGTCGTCGAGATCGTCTGGTATCGCCTCGAAGAATGCTATGACATTGCAGTCGACCAGCATTGCCTGAACGCCCAGTTTTTGCGAGCGTCTGAGCTCCAGTATCTTTGCGAATTCCCTAGCCACGCTAATGTTGTTTTGGGTGACCTCCGTAATGAGCCTCATCTTTACTCCTCTTTCCACAGCATCCTCTATGGTCTTAGAGTGCGACCTGTAAAGTCTCACCATGCCATTCGGTGAGGTCGTCATATCCACAGACCTGGTTGAACTCGATAGTAGCCTCCTTACATTCTCATTGATCGTTCGGCGGCCCTCAAAGACTGCCAGCTCAGTCTTCAGTGGACGCCTGCTCAGAAGGGCCCTCGCGGACTCATAGGCTAATGCGAGACTCTGAATCATCTCGAGACTCTCTTCAGCCTCCTTCATCAGCTTCTCGGCGAGAGGGAAGAGGACTTCATTCGGGGATATTGCTGTGAAGGTCTCAGGATTGCGGCGTACGGTTCTGACGAGGCCCTTCCGTTCAAGAGCCCTCACCGAGCCGTAGAGCTTTGTTCGCGGGACCCCGCTGAGGAAGCTTAGTTCACCAGCGGTCTTCGAGCCGGACTTGACTAGTGCCGCGTAAACCCTTGCTTCGTACTCTGTCAGCCCGAGCCTCGTGAGTGCTGGGACAAAGTCTGCGAGCAAGAGCAAGCAACTTCCCCTCCAGAACCTCATTATCCTCATCAGGATGCCTTTTATCCCTTGTTCTATGTTGCAGTCGCATCAGTCCTTCCGCAGACAGGAGAATACTGAGAGTACTGCAAGGTTTCGGCGAAAACCTTTTGAGGCCTTTCCCAGTACGGGCTGTGGGCACCTGAGTAGGCCCTAGAAAATGCTTGGTTGCGGCCGTGTAGCAGCAAAGGATGATGCTGAATAGTTGCGTAGGAGTCGTAGTGGCGGTCACCTTCATGCCGACGGCGCCTCGCCGTACTCTGAGCGTAGAATAGGAAGCTTGGAGGAATTGCGTGTCCTTATGCAGGCGATGGATCAGGATGAAGGAATAAGGATAGTCGGAGAGGCAGAGGGATTTGAGAATGGAGGATTCATATTCGTCGCGAAGTCAGGGGGCAGGTACTGCATCAACATATGTGACAGGATCCTTGACTCTGCCAAGAATGAATATGTTGGGGGGAATGATGTCTGGCTCTACTTTGAGTCCTTCGAGGAGGCATGGGAGAAGCTGAAAACCCTGATAAGGAATCCTATTGAAGCCTACGCATACTAGAGCAGACTGGTTCTCTTCTACGCTGTGACTGAAATTCTAGGTGGGCATGGGGTCTGGAGGTTTCTGTTAGAGTGGAGAAATCGTTCTGAGAAGCGGAGTGTAGCTCATCACCTACACGAAGATAGACATGCCGCTGCCATGGAGGCTTCCTGCTGCTGAGTTAGTGGACTGTTTCTACTGGATCTCGAAGTCTTCAGCCAGATTCTTGATCGTAAGGTGGGCGCTGCATCGATATTATCTTCCCCTGCTTGTCCGGGACAAGAAAGTATTACAGAAAAGGTTTAACTGTATTACTTCATATGATTATTTGATGGACGATGGAGGCGGAACAGCTCACCTGTCCTCATTGCAGAGGCATTCTCGACATGGAGGAATACTTTCTCCACATATACCTCTGCTCAGCATGCAGGCAGAGCATCGAGGCCTAGCCTCACAGCCGCTGCGTTCCGCGACCTTCTTCTCAGCTAGAGTGGAGCATGTTGCGGATGGTGGACTGCAACATAGTGCATGTGATTGGGACAGGGACGATAGGTGAGCCGCTGATAGGGTTACTGGCGGATCTGAGGGGGGACCTAGGGATCGATGAGGTAACGTTCTCAAAACGGACCCCTCTGCTGACCGACAGGTCGAAGGTCGTCAGCCTGATGAGAAGAGGAGCAAAGCTCTGCGTCGAGAAGGGGAAGGTGGAAGATTTCAGAGGTCTAGGCCTCGACCCCCAATACTGTTCTGAAGAGGCGATCTCAAGAGCCTCAGTCGTTGTGGACTGCACCCCAGCCGGCCTAGAGAACAAAAGTCGATACTACAGGAGATTCGAAGACAGAGTCAAACGTTTCGTAGCTCAAGGCTCAGAGTTCGGATTCGGAAAGATGTATGCCCTAGGAATAAATGACGAAGCGCTAACCCCAGAAGACAGGTACATCCAAGTGGTGAGCTGCAACACCCACAACATCGCAGTGATAATCAAGACAGTAGCCGTTGATGATGACAGCTTGAATCTGGCTGAGGGGAGGTTTCTATGTCTGAGAAGAGCAAACGACATCAGTCAAGAGGGGGAGTTCATCCCCTCCCCTGAGGTCGACAGGCACAGTGACCCACGTTTCGGAACACATCACGCCCGAGACGTCTACTGGCTCTACAGAACGATTGGGCTTGAACTCAACATCTTCTCGAGTTCAGTCAAGTTGAACACGCAGTACATGCACGCGATCTGGTTTGACTTACACCTAACACGCAAAACCGATGTGGACGAGGTGAAGGAGAAACTCAGAAGCAACCCTAGCGTTGCACTAACACATAAGAATTCGGCCAGTCTCGTCTTCTCCTTCGGCCGCGACCAAGGCTACTATGGCCGCATCCTGAATCAGACCGTGGTTGCACTGCCCACGCTAGCTGTCAGGAATGGAAGCGAGGTTGTAGGATTCTGCTTCACCCCCCAAGACGGCAACAGTCTACTGAGCAGCATCGCGGTGATCGAGCATACACTCCACCCTGATTCATGGAAAGAAAGGATGGGAAGGCTCAACCCATACCTCTTCAGTGAGGTGTAACCGAACATTTATTCAGGGCTTCAAGATTCTCGGCAGGGTCATGAGGCCCCGACCGATACCGCTGTTGCGTCTCTGAGGATTACAAGTGGCCAATTGGCGCGCGATAGATGACCTCACCCTGCAACTAGCAAGACAGGTAGAGCTGCCCTTCAAACCTAGGTTTGAGAGGTTCACCGATCTCTACCAAGCTCTGCATAAACTCTGGAATGGGAAGGTCGTTGTGGCGATAGACGAGTTCCAGAGACTCCACAGAACAGGAGGGGTGACGGAGCTTCATGCAGTCTGGGACTCAGGCGACTTGGGCAGGGATATCATGTTGATACTGCTGGGCTCGTCAGTCGGAATTATCGAGAGACTCGGCCTCTCCTACGAGGGTCCGCTCTACGGCAGAGCAAGCCGGATAATGAAGCTGAGGCCGATGCTGTACAGAGACTCGAGAAAGTTCATGACTGGACTGAGTGAGGAAGACAAGGTTCGGGCATTCGGAATCTTCGGCGGGGTTCCAGCGTACTTGGTCCTGCTCGAGAAGAAAAGTAGCCTCAGAGACATCATCTTCGAGTTGGTTCTCTCACAGGGCGCACCCTTAAGAGAGGAGCCCCTGAACATGCTTTCAATCGAGACTAGGGAACCTTCAAGGTACATGCAGATTCTGGAAGCGATCGCTGACAAATCAAAAGTTCCCATAGTGGAGATCCACAAGTACGTCAGGGTTCTTGAGAAAGAACTTGACCTGGTTCAGAGGATCTATCCATTACTGGAGGTGAAGCGGGGGAGAGCGCGGTACCGGCTGACGGACGCATTCACCCGCTTCTGGTTCAGATTCATCCGTCCACATCAGTCACTGCTTGAACTCGGTCAGGAGGACGAGGTCCTCAAGATGATAATCGAAAAGATAGATGAACATGTAGCCTCAACGTTCGAGTCCGTGGCACTTGAACATATGCTTACACTGAGGAGAGCCGGCACGCTACATTACCAGAGCATTGGGAAGTGGTGGTCTAGGGAGGTTGAGATAGACTTGGTGGCGATCGATGAGAGAACCTCGACCGCCATATTCACCGAGGTTAAGTGGACCAAGACACCGATCAGGAGAGAAATCCTCCTTAAACTGAGGGCGAAGGCTGAGTGCTTCCCGTGGCGGAAGGACTCGAGAAGGAACCTGTTCCTCGTCTACTCGAGATCGGGATTCGATTTCGCAGGAGAAGAGGATGCCTACCTCTTCTCCCTCGAGGACATTAGCAGAGACCTTGAAAAACCCTCCAGGCCAAACCGGGACGACCTTTCACCAACGGCATGAACAGGTTTTCAGTGACAGGTAGGGCTGAGGAGTTTATTGTCGGGAACTCCTATGAGTCAACTCTGATCCTGAATGATGGGTAAAGCATCACGTTCTAGA
>JAWCLX010000075.1:0-6854 GCA_038850385.1 Bathyarchaeia archaeon
GCATGTGGGCTTTCCTCTGGTCGATCCCTGCACATGCCACATCAAGATTCATATGGAATATGTCTGCTGCTTGCATGCACGGATAGATCAGGGCGGCTGCCTCCACCTCAGCTTCATTGAAGCTCCTGCCCATTATTGGCAGGGCTCTCCAGATCCTCTTCACAGTCGCGGTCTTTGCTATTCTTATCACCTTCTCCCAGTAGCTTGGGTCTGCCGCGAGCTCAGACGCCCACACGTACTCTACCCTCTCAGAGTCGAGACCTATGCTGGTGAAGCACTCTTTGAAGTACTCCCCGCAGAGCCTGATCTTTTCCATGTCGCCTCCGAGCTTGTTGTTGATCATCGAGTGCCAGTCTGCGAGAAATATGGTGAAGTCGAAGCCTGCTTGAACGAGATCTTTGATCTTTCTCCCGCATACAAGACCCATCCCGAGATGCATCATCCCTGAACATTCGAAGCCCCAGTAAGCTCTCGGCCTCGGTGATGAGGATAGCAAGTCACTAAGCTCGTCCATCGTGACTGTCTCCTCAGTGTTTCTGGTGATAAGTGACAGTCTCTCATGTAGATCCATGAAGTACACCGCGGCACCGGTACGATCGGTCGCCCAACTTAAAAGCCTAGCCAAGCCTTCAAAAAGACTAATCTTGAACTTTAAGGGTATGCTGTAGTAGAGTCGAAACTCCGCAGACGGGCGCCATTACATGCCTGCCTCTGAGAGAGCCCAGACGAGTGGGGCGTCAGCCTCTCGATGAAGCTTGGGTGTTAGTGTTGCAGGTTACATCGACTGCTGTCGAAAGGCAGCGTGGCGAGACCCGCACGCCGTCACATCTCTATGCAGAAGCATTGAGGTTGATGCTGCGGCATCCCATGGGAATATTCCATTTCAGACTCTGCCAGCCCATGGACAAAAGAGTTATTAGCATTGCTCGTCGAGTCCTTCACGTAAGATCGATGGCGAAAGGTCTGAACCTGCTCACTGACAGGCAGATACAGGTTCTCAAGTTCAGAAATAGAGGACTGACCCAAGAGGAGACAGCAAAGCAGCTGAAGACGACGAGAGAGAACGTCAGCATACTTGAAAGTAGGGCGCGTAGAAATATCAATAGAGCAAGAGCCACGATCGAGACCTTGGAAGATCTTGGGTTAGCTGCCAGACTGCAGGTTAAGCCTGAGACTCCTGTCCTGGACATAGCCAAGATCATCCTCAGGAAAGCCGACAGCCTCAACGTTAGGATGCAGCTAGACTGCATAGACCTGCTGGAGAAGGTAAAGATGAAAGCCAGAAACAAGATAAAGAGTAAGAAAGTGGTTAAGACTATATCGATAACGCTGTTACCTTACGGTGATCTCATAATCGAGTAGCAAGGCCTACGTGCCCCTCTTGCAGATCTTTTCCAGAGTTGGTTTATGCCGGTCAGTATGGAGGCATCTCTCCCTCCGCCCCCTTAGGTGGAGGAGGCGGCTTCGCCGCGGTTATGACGTCATCTATCCTTATGATCATCGAGGCTGCCTCTGCAGCCGACTTTATCGCCTGCTCCTTTACCAGGGCGGGATCTATGACTCCCAACCTCACCATCTCCCTGACTTTGCCGCTCCGAACATCTACTCCAGCCGCTAAGCCTGTCTTCCTATCATGAGCTGCCCTCAATGCGACCATTGTGTCGATAGGGTCTAGACCAGCGTTCTCAGCAAGTATCCTCGGTATAGCCTCCAGCGTCTCAGCGAAGGCCTCGACTGCCAGCTGCTCCCTCCCACCGACCTTGGGGCCGTAGCTGCGCAGCCTCTTCGCCAGCTCAACCTCGATCGCCCCGCCCCCGTACACTATCTTGTTCTTGGTCACAACAGCCGCCACGGCGGATAATGCGTCGTCCATAGCTCTCTCAGCCTCATCGACGAGCTTCTCCAGTCCGGCGCGGATAAGGATGGCTACAGACCTGGGGTTCCTGCATCCCTCTATGAAGATCATCCTTTCATCGCCGATCTTTCTCTCTTCCACCAAGCCGGCCCTTCCCAGATCACCGGATGTCAGGTCCTCAAGGTTTGTGACTATCTTGGCACCGGTTGCCCTAGAGAGCTTCTCCATGTCAGACTTCTTGATTCGGCGCACTGCCATAATCTCGTCTTTAGCAAGGAAGTGCTGGACCATGTCATCTATGCCCTTCTGGCAGAGCACGACGTTCGCTCCGGAAGCCTTGATCTTCTCGGTCATAGTCTTCATCATACGTGTCTCCTCATCCATGAAAGCTTTGACCTGTGAGGGATCGGTTATTCTGATCTCCGCACTGAACTCCGTCTTCTCAACCTCGAGCGCACAGTCAAGCAGGGCGATCCTAGCATTCTCTATCTTCCTCGGCATCCTGGGATGAACTACCTCCTTGTCGAGGATCATGCCCTTAACTAGCTGCGTATCCAGCAGGCTCCTGCCCTCCTTCTTCACGATCTGAATATTGTCTGTGTCCGCTACCTCGGATTCCCCCCGTCTCTCGATCACATGCCTGACAGCCTCGACAGCGATCCCGGCGAAGTGTTCCTTAGCCTCACCGATCTCTTTGCCTGACATCGCAGTGACAGCCACCTTCCTGAGTGTCGCCTTATCGTCTAAGCTGACGGTCTTTGACAACTTGTTCAGCACCTCGACGGCCTTGTCCGAGGCCTTCTTGAAGCCGGAGACTATTGTTGTGGGGTGAACATCATCCTCAAGGAGCTCCTCAGCCTTTCTCAGAAGCTCACTCGCCAATATGACCACTGTCGTTGTTCCATCCCCGACTTCATCATCTTGGGTCTTAGCAACCTCCACCATCATCTTGGCTGCTGGATGCTGCACCTCAACCTCGTCAAGCACTGTCGCGCCGTCACTTGTGACAGTGACGTCGCCGAGCGTATCGACCAGCATCTTGTCCATTCCTCTGGGTCCCAGCGTGCTCTTGACAACCTCACCAAGTATCCTAGCAGCCATCATATTCGATCTCTGAGCATCCCTGCCACCGGTTCTGCCGGTTCCTTCCTTAAGGATGATTATAGGCTGACCTGCAAGGTACGCCAAATATTTCTACCTCATCATGAACTAGCAGAGAAAAAATGCTGAAAAGTTGTAGATAAAAACTTTATGTCAAGCCACAGTAGGCTGTTCCGCAATCAATGTCAGGAAATAGTCAGATACGAGTTTGTGCCTAGCGTTTGACCTCAATCCGAAAGTCTTTTGTGAATTGATCCAAGGCTTATTGTCCATGAACCGTCGACAGCGCCCCAGAGAATTCACACGTGGGTTCTGAAATTGAATCGTCACACGTCCATAATGTTGCTGCTCATCCTCGTAACGTCCTCAGAACTGGCGCAAACAGGCTCCGCCCAGACTGGGCACTCACCAGTTGATGATAGAGAACCTCTAAAGACTGCACCTCTGTGCCGTGGCTACATTCCTGACACTAGAACATTGATGCAGAGATTGATGCAAAGCGAAACTGGAGGTGTACAGGCCGCGCTTGGCGCTGTAGGTGGCGGGGACATCACTATGAGCTATGATAGCAGCATCCCCATTGAAGCCCGCTCCTATACCCAGACACTTTTCGACATCGTCTACCCTGAGATAAGACGAATATACGGTGAGCCATCGAACAGGATCAAGGTAACCCTACGCTATGATCCAAGGTACTATCCGTGGAATTTCTACGATGGGGCTACGAATACCATTACTATGAGTCAGCTGCCACCCTCAAGCGGCACCTCCCCGACTTGGGATGCAATATTCACCCATGAACTGATCCATTCATTCCACGACGCCATATACCTGACCGGCGGGTCATGGGCAGAGGAGGGTATGACCGAGGCTGCCACAGAGATAGTCGCTATGAACCTTGCTGGGACAAGAGACCTCGTATTCAGGGATCACGTCGTGAACCTGAAGTACTACGACGTCTGGAGCTACATGGGGCGCAATGTTCTAGGAGGCGGCCCAGACTTCACGTACAAGGTCAATCCAGACCTCTCATACCGGATCTCAGCAGCGATGTTCTTCATTCTCACGTCCGAGCTGTCCAGCGACCCATCTAATCCCTACGACTTCCTCGCACACCTTAACAGTGTGATCTACGCTGACGCCTCTGCAAACCCGTTCTTCGATGATCTCAGATTCAAACTCAAAATTAGACAAGCTGCTTCAGGGAGGCTGGTTGAAGGACAGTTAGCAGATGTCTGGGTTGGAAATCAACCTGTAACCGCCAGCTTCGCCCCCTCCACCTTTCAGATCGGCGTCTACCCATACAGGCCTGAGAATCCTTCACGTGTATGGGCGATCACCTTCACCAGACAGCCTGACCAGAAAGAGGTGCCGATTGGAGGGCAGCAGGTTGCCGTCAGAGTGGTAGACTCAACCGGCAGCACCGTGCAGTCAGGGTTGCTGACAACCAGCTCCGACGGCATGGGGTTTCTGGAACTATCCTCGACACCGCTCCCTACTGGAGGCTATCAAATAGTCGCCTCAACAATCTTCAACGGCGTCAACTACACGGCGAAGAACTACGCCTACAGCCAAGGTGAGTCTATCCTGATAGAGCGTGCGGACATAAACCTGTACGGCGTCACACTCTCTGGAACTGGTAGACCTGTACCGAGCAGCGTAACCGCGTCAGGCGGAACAGTCAAACTGAATACTGGAGGGGCGTTCAAGATCGAGGCCTCAAGTCAGACACCCCCGCTAGAGTTGACCGTGACCTCGGGCACATACGAGAAGAAGATTGGGAAGCCGAACCCCTACACGCGAGTCGCCTGGACCAACTCAACAGCGCCTGCACCTACCCCATACAGGGTTACGGTCAACATCAATGGTCTACCATCAACATACTCAACCACCCTGCGTGTAGACGGAGCCACGCAAGGAGTCATCCAGGGAGGTGGATCAGTAGAGTTGACCTTCGAAGCCGGAACTACACATAATCTCGGGGTTGACGGCTACATCAACGCTTCCTCTAGTAACCGATACCACTGCATCGACAACATGCAGACAGTCACGTCGCAGGGAGCCTTGACCTTCGAGTATCTGGAAGAGTTCCTCAGCGCATTCCAACAGTCAGGGTCAGCCAAGCCTGTCTCAGCAACGATCGACGGTTCAATATACGCTTTGCCTGTCAGTTTCTGGTGGGTCAGCGGCTCAAACCACACATTCACCTTCCAGTCAAACGTAACAGAAGACTCAACCCGTTACCTGCTTACAGGATCTTCGCTTCCTTCACCGGTACTGGTCACAGGACCTATCACGATCACAGGATTCTATAAGACTCAGTACTACCTTGAAGTCTCAGCGATACCAGCCGGTTTGGTAACCTTCAACTGGACAGGCTGGCATGACGAGGGCTCAAGGGTAGACTTGGAAGCCCCTGATGTTCAAGGTTATACGTTCAAGCGCTGGATCGTTGACGGCTCCCCGGTCGCAGGCAATCCTATCCAGGTCGAGATAGACTCAGCCCACAAGGCTATTGCAGAATATGAGAGTTTAGGAGTGTACGATGTCACAGTAACCGCTCTCTACGTTCCCAGGAATGAACATGTACAGGCTGAGTTCACTTGGGACGGCCAGTCCTTTACGACACCGCAGACATTCCGCGGCCTCACAGGAAGCCATAGCTTAGTCATATTCTCTGTTGACAGTCAAGGCCACCCATTCGCTAAATGGCAGGACATTGACTCTAACATTACAGCAAGAGTTATCTCGGCTGGAGGAACCTACACCGCGCTCTTCGGCACATTGACCAGGAACTTCACGGTCACAGTCTCCCCTGAACATCAGCGTATAGGCCCAGGCATGTCGACGACATTCACTGTGAATGTTGAGGCGCCTAACGGATTCAGTTCACCAGTAACCCTCGGCGTGAAAGGCCTGCCTGCATATTCAAACAGCACCTTTGAACCCCGCACCCTGACGCCGCCCGGCTCCTCAACACTCAAGGTGACCACCAGCTCAACGACACCTGTCGGCTCCTATATTCTGACGATAACAGCCGCCGGTGACGGCCAAGTCCGCGTGGTCTTGGTGAGGCTGAGTATGGGAGCCTGCATAGTTGCTACAGCAACCTACGGCTCTGAACTCTCGCCTGAGGTCCAGTTTCTGAGGAGTTTCAGAGACGGGACTGTGAGAAGGACTTTTGCAGGCGACAGTTTCATGACGGTTTTCAACACTTGGTACTACTCTTTCAGTCCGCTTGTCGCCGACTTCATCGGGAGCCACGATCTCGCAAAGGGAGCCGTGAAGGTGGGCCTGTACCCGCTCATAGGAATCCTCCACGTCGCTTCCGCAGCTTATGTACCTTTCAAAGATGCAGTTGAGGTGGGGGTCTTTCTGTCAGGGGCGGTCGCAAGCATACTCATAGGCGCCGTCTACCTTATGCCTGCACTCACTCCTCTCATGTTCAGAAGAAAGAGATTGGTGATGCTGACATTGAAGGCCGCTGCTGTCATTCTTGCCTCAGGGTTGGTGTTCTCTCTGCTTGGGGAGTACTGTTCTCACAGGGAACTGATGATGATTGGGACATCAATGTTTGTAGTCGGAACGATGCTGACCTCTACTTTGGCCTTCTTCAAGTTAGCCGCCATAGTTTCGTTGAGGATGGGCTCGAGACTGAGTCTAGGCGGTTTGACTAGGCCTCTGACCCGGATAGAGTGTGACCCTTGGAAAGACTTGCTCGAGGAGTAGCCTGGAGTAGAGTGGGGCCAAAACCAAGATAAGAGAGCGGGTTCGGAGTCTAGTCTAAGTCCAGCGGAGAGGATTGATGGTCGACAGAAGACCTTCTCTCAGGATCTGCCCCACTTGCGGATTTCCACTCAGATATGTGAGAGGCAGACTCTGGTGTGACTACTGCAGG
>JAWCLX010000076.1:0-464 GCA_038850385.1 Bathyarchaeia archaeon
ACAATCGCGAGAAGGCTTGGGATCTTCACATACCATTCGAGAGCCTGATCAATGCGGAGCCTCGGATTCAACGTATGGATCAGCGTGATTAACAACACGACGAGAAAGCCTTCAAGCACGAAGATGGGGACAGTGAACGCCTCTAAACCGGGTATCGTGCCGCCTCCAACAAACAGGTTGAGGAACAGGCTAACGTTGACCGATGTCAGAAGCATCTTGGAGATCTCGACAACCCCTAGCAGGCCACCACTATACTCCGTCATGGGTCCAGCCACGATCTCTACCTCTGCCTCTGGGATATCAAAGGGCTTCAGGTGGAGTTTCCCGATAACCGCGAGGAGGAAAGCAATCGCTGCAAAGGGATTTAACACTAGAAAAGGGTATCGCTCCGACTGGAGCTGTATTATCCGCTCTATTGATAAGCTGTCCGCCATCAAGGCGACAGAGAAAGCCCCGATCACTAG
>JAWCLX010000076.1:474-3281 GCA_038850385.1 Bathyarchaeia archaeon
CCTCTCGCTGGCTACCGACAACCCCCCATGGAGAGGGACTTGAAGACCCCCCTAGTATGAACGCCATCGGAACACCGAGCAGAAGATAAAGGACTGCAACGAGGCTCATTCGGAAGGAGCCGAAAGGCGAGTAGCCTGCTAGCGGTGTCAGCAAAGACGCGGAAGCCAGACAAATCAGAGCCACGTACGGAGCTGACCTGTAAACGTGCGCCCTGACCGTTCTTGGCATTAGAGACTCTTTGTAGAGTAGTTTGAGTATATCGTAGAGGGGTTGAAGCAGCCTAGTCATTCCGAAGCTGCTTCTTAGAGGCTTAGGAACTATCAGCCACGGACCCCTCCTCGACTGGAGTCGCGCAGAGACCTTGCGTATCTCATAGTTGTAGATCACCCCCAAGAAAAAGCTCATAATAGGCAAGGCGATGATGCTGGCGGCAAAAGCCACATGGGAAAGGATTTCCAGAAATCATCCCCTCCGTTTCACTGCTCTGCCATAGCCGAGTTCGCTTTTCAAATCCTTGTTTGAAAAATCCCTGATGACGACTATTCGGTCCGTGCATGAATAGCAGGGGTCGATGCTGCCAACTATTATGGGGGCATCCGCAAGTGTGTGGCCCTTCAGGAGCAGCGGCACGAGCGCGTTGTTCCTAAAGCTTGGGGTCCTTATTCGCACACTGTGAGGAGAACTGCTTCCATCGGTGATGACATAGTACATGAGTTCGCCCCTCGGTGCCTCAGCCTTGCCAAGGGCTTCAGCATACTTGAACTCCTTAGGATCAGACGGTTCCGCCAGAATGGATCCCCCTTCATGTTGAAGTCTTTCTAGGCACTGCATCGCTATATCGATCGAGACGAGTATCTCCTTGAGCCTGACGATGGTTCTGGACCATGCGTCTCCTCCAGTGTCTGTCATAATGTCCCAGGTTGTGTACTCTGGACTGTAAGCAGCGTAGGGGCTTGACCAGCGCACATCGATCTTCCAGCCGCTTGCGCGGGCAGTCGGCCCGACTGCCCCGAGATCCTTCGCAGTAGCAAGTGGTAGTCTTCCGACTTCCTGAAGTCTTCGCCTTGCGACAGGGTGATTGTAGATGACGTCGATCAGCATATCGACTTTTTTTGCGATTTGATCTAGACGTCTGGCTGTCTTACCGGTGCTTTCGCCGCTCACATCCCTCCTTACGCCGCCGATCAGGTTCATTGCTGGCGCTCTACGACTGCCTGTGAGAGACTCAAAGATCTCCAGAACCTCTTCTCTCGCCTTCCATGAGAGCATGAAAAGAGTTTTGAAGCCCACAAGGTCTCCGGCCACTCCAAGCCAGAGTAGATGGCTGTGAATCCTCTCAAGCTCCGCCATCAGTGTTCTTATGTAGCGTGCACGTGTAGGGATCTCCAAGCAGCTGAGTGACTCGATAGCATTTAAGTAAGCTGTGGTGTGAGCCACATTACATATCCCACATATCCTTTCTGCCAGGAATACTCCTCTGGAATAGCTACGCTCCTCAAAGAGTTTCATAATCCCTCTGTGATTCCACCCTAGCTTCACGTCGACATCCGTGATCTCTTCGCCCTTGACCTTTACGCGGAAGTATGCCCCCTCCATAAGTAGAGGGTGGTAAGGGCCTAGGGGAACCGATGAGGCATCAATTTCTCTCTGGACGCGCATCCCGACCTTCTCCTGGGCCTTATCTTCGGCATAGTTTTCGCACTGACTGCTCTCAACAGGATGGGGCCATTCGTATGGAAGCCAGAGGTGCCGCGGATCCGGATGAGACGTGAATTTCACTGGGGTGAACTCCATCATCTCCCTCTCTGACCAACTGCATTCAGGCGCCTCGACAGCTACAGATTCGACCTCCAACATGTCGTTCGAGAGGGCTACTTTAACGTTCAAGTGGAGGAAACGCTCTACGTGGTCAAATGCGTAGTGATACACCACTTCATAACCATCCACACCCCTGTCGATCGATGAAACATGGATCAACCTTCCTTCAGCTTCTTTTATGAGGTACCGCGCCGCCTCCCTCACTCTCTCCCGATTGATGAGCAAAACGAAAGTGTTGCTTTCCAGCCTAGATTCCGATATGAGTTCTCCTCCAAGCGTTTGCCTGAGACCGGTAAGTATCTTTTGAGAGTGAGCCATCCTAGGAATTTGCCTCGGGTCTTATTGTTGTCTCAGCAACTATCCGCAGGGCGCTCGTCAGTGCTGGGTCAAAAGAGGCCAGGCCCATCCAGTTTAGTGTGAAGCAAAGGCCGAAGACAACTATGGCGGCTGCAGCAACAAGACCGGGTATGTACATTGTCCTAGGGACGCTCAGGTCATTCTCGAGGTCGTGTTCGACATTGGTGAAGAACACTTGAGACCAGACTGAAAGGCAAGCTGCAAGGGAGATCCCCGCCGTTGCGATAGTTACAATTCTTGTTAGTTCGGGGAGGCTGCTGTTGAAGACAACCTCTCTCAGCGTGGTAAATCCTAATGTGCCGGGCATCAGCCCCAAGCTGAGTGCTCCAACTATGAAATAGATCCTCATTGAAGGGAGGCGAGTCGAGAGGCAACCCATCAAGTCCAGGTCTTCTGCATGCGCCGCCTTGATCATAACACCTGAGTCAAACAGCAGCTGGGACTTGGCCAAGCCGTGATTGTACATGTGCAGCATAGCCCCACCGAATCCGAAAACTAGGGCTTCCTCATAACTGAATCCGTGGCTTGCAAGCATCCCCGCCGATCCTAGAAACGTGCTTACGTAACCAACTTCTGAGATGGTCGAGAAAGCCCACACCCTCTTTATTCCCCGGATGTCTCTGGGGCCTAC
>JAWCLX010000076.1:3316-6764 GCA_038850385.1 Bathyarchaeia archaeon
AATGGCTGCGCTCCCAAGAATCCTTGCGATATCAAAAGCAGCCACTTGAACAAGCGCGGCGCTCAGGAGCGTGTGTATAGGTATCGGTGCTTCACTGTGAGCCGGGGGCAGCCAGATAAGACCGAAGGGCAGTAGTCCAGCCTTTATTCCGAAGCCAAGCAGGTAGAGCGTGGATAGGATGTTCACTTCGGCTTGGCCGAGTTTGGACAGGGCAGCGAGGTCGAGGGTGTTGGTTAGCTGATATTGATAGAAGATGCTGATAACTATGATCAAACCTCCAAATATGCTCAGCGCCAGGTACCTGTACGTCGCGAGTATGCTGCTTCTTCTTCGGCTGAACATCACTAGGAGCGCACTAGCTACACTGCTTGCCTCCAAGAATATGTAGACGACGAGTATGTTGAAGCTTGAAGCCATACCGAGCATCATCGCCGCGAACAACTGGTATAGAAGGTAGTAAACCCATGTCTCAGCTCTCTCCTCTATGTAGCCAAAGCTGTATATGACGCCAAGGAATCCAAGGATCAGGACGAGTTCAGAGATGCAGATCGATGCGGCATTAGCGGTGAGTTCGCCGAGTGTGGCGTAGCGAAAAGTTCCATTGAGGGAGGCGATGAGAAAGTACGTATTGATCAAGGTTGCGATGGCGAACGAGCAGGAGACTACTGCGTTCCTAAGCCTGATCGATCTGTCCCCAACCGTTTTTGATACTGCCGCGGAGGCTGTGAGAAGGATCATCGGTGAGAAAGCTAAGGTTATCAATTCTTTTCTCTTCGCTCCAGACTCTTCGGTCTCAACTTCTCTCGGTCGTAGTAAAGCTCCCAAGTCTTATCGAGTTCCATTGAGATCAGCGGGATCCCTGGAGTTAGCAGTTCCGAAGGCGAGAGGTAAGGGGGCTTCGCAACGCCTCCTAGGAATAATCCCTCAGTATCAACGGTTACGGGACGCAGTGCAGGGGCTATGACTGTGAAGAAAATATAGAATGTGGGGATTGTCACTAACTCCGCACAGAGGAAAACTTCAACAGGGTTCTTGGCCACAGAGATTCCAATGGATCCGCCTGCCAGTAGTGCGACCGCGAAGCCTAGGGGGAGTCTTCTTGAGGTCATGCCGTTCTCCTGATCCTATCCACAACAGGATCTAGTGATACTCTGTGAAGGTGCACTCCGATATCTGAGGGTGAAGCTCCGAGACATAATGCCAGGAGCTCCAAATAGTTCACCACTGGAATGTTCAAGTCTTCGCCTTCGCTTCTGAGTGTCACCTGGGCCCTCTCTATCCTCTCCGCGCAAGCTGGGCAGAATGTGGTTATGCACTCAGCTCCTGCCCATCTGACATCTTTCAATTTGACCTCTGACCTCTCATAGAGTGAGAAGTTTGGATCCGCGTATACCGCTGGAACGCCACAGCACAGTCTTTCCGTATCAGTATGAACAATCTGGCCTCCCAGAGCCTCGACAAGCCTATCAAATTTCGGGACTAGATCCAGATTCTTCCTGAGGATTCGGCATCCATACTGGGGTGAACACTTCAGACCTGAGAGACTCTGAACAAGCTTCCGTTTCATGCTGTCAAGACCGACAACATCATGGAGGAATGATATCATGTGGTAGATCTGGCTTGATGCATTGTACTCGTGGCCGTATCTAACCAGTATGGAGTTAACCTTCTCTCTCACTGGTCTCTCAGATCTGAGCTGTACATCAGCCTTAGTCAGCGTCTCAAAGCATCCGTTACAGATTACCGCAATGTTCATGCCGGTCCTATTCGCGATGGACAGATTTCGTGCCGCTAGTGTCAACCAGAAATCTCCGCCCAGTGTTCTGGAGATCTCTGGATCCGGACAACAAGTGGCCTCAGGCATCTCCTCTAGAACGACGCCAAGCCTCTGCAATGAAATTCTCGCCGCCTTCTCAACGAATGGCTCAACGGCTGGGATCATGCATCCCCAGAATGTCATGACTGAATGAAATTGCTGAGTGGTCACTTTCTGAGCCCTCGCTTCTTCCAGTCGAATCGTACAGTTCTGTCAAAACTCGTCTCTCTGACTATATCCTGGGCTTGTTGAAGAGCCCTTTTAGACGAGTAGGCGGAGACAGGCTTCTCGGGAAGGCCCAGGCTCGCTCTCTCATCGATCCAGAAATCCAGCAAACTCTGGATCTGCGCTTGGTTAATGAGGTTCACTACCGGGTCCTGAAATGGTATGGGAACGGGGCTAACAGACTTTTTTCTCAAGGGGTGAAGCGGGCTCTCTTCCACAGACGTTATCCTGCACCTCCTCAGCCTCTAGAGTATCTCCGTCTGGCAAACTCTCTAGTAGTTCTTGTAAGGGCCTCGGTCGCACAGAACTTGACGCACTGGGGGTCACCATCGCAGAAGTCACATTTCACGACGGTTCGCTTATCTGCATCAAAGCGCGGATTTGAGATCGGGCAGGCTGCAATGCAGGCTCTGCAACCTAGGCACATCGATGCGCTGATCTTAACGATGCCAGTTCTCTCATCTTTCCTGATAGCGTTGGCAGGGCATGCGTGAAGACAGAGCGGTTCATGACAGTGTGCGCAGTGTATACCCACAAATCGTCTTTTTGGAACCCTAGGATCGTCTACTATTCTTATGAATGATTTCTCGAAACCTGTCTCGCCGTAGTGTTTGAACGTGCAGGAGATCATGCAGTACATGCAGCCCGTGCACTTGTCAGGGTCAAATATGATAACCTCTTGGTCTAAGTCCTTTCTATCGTCTATGTCCAATGATCATCACTGACATAGTACTCGTTGTGCTGTAAGAGAGATGGGGCTGTTGAAGGTCTAACTGATGCCAAACGTCGCTTTCTCTGATTCTGCTTTGGAAAGGGCCTCATAAACGTTTTGAGCATCATAATATCCGTTCGGGCTGTACAGTCTAAGCGGTTTCAGTCGTCTTTTTCCATTCTGGCAACAAAGAAGCCGTTACACATGTGACGGTGTGGATGGAAGCGCACCGCTTCTTTCAAGCCTCTGAACGCACCTGAGCCTAGGCGAAGTTTCGTTGGAACGATCCTGAAATCTGGATGCGTCTTGAGAAACCTCTCAATGACAAATTCATTCTCTTCAAGGAGTAGACTACAGGTCGAGTAGACGAGCGATCCCGAATCCTTCACGAATTCGGAAGAGGCCTCAAGCATTTGGAATTGTAGCAAGGAAAGTCTTGAGACGTCTCTAGGGTCTATCCGCCATTTCAAGGATGGTGACTTCGCAAAGACCCCTGTATTGCTGCAGGGGGGGTCGAGAAATACGAGGTCTGCCTCGAGGTTAAGGGGCAGGCTTCGTGCATCACATATCAAGGGTTGTGCTGAGCAGATCCCGAGGCGATTCGTCTCCTTCCTCCAAGTCTGCATCCTGGCCTCGGAGATGTCCACAGAGATCAGTTCACCGTTGTCGTCCATCATCTGGGCAAGTGAGCATGT
>JAWCLX010000077.1:0-6607 GCA_038850385.1 Bathyarchaeia archaeon
CTCTGGCCAAGACTCTTTCCCCAGGCTTCATCTCCGAGACGGATCTCGATCCTTCTCTGGTGACTAGGCGGACGGTCTCTGCGTTCTGGAGGATTACGTTGATGTTCCGTCCACCGGTTCTAGCCTCCACGATGACCATGGGCCGCCACTCTATCTTCACCCTGCAGACGTTAGTCATCCTCGTGTTGCCTTCTGAGTCGACGATCATCACTTCATCCCCGGCCTTCAGCTCCGAGAGGTAGCGGGTCCTCTCAGGTGAGGTTAGCAGGTATGACGCCACGGCTCCTGCGTTCACTCTGAACGGCCGCGGCTCGACATGAGGGTTCTCCATCGTCTCCGACTCGACCAGGATCAGGCCTGAAGATTGACTTCCTACAAGGAGGCCCTCTCTCGGCTTCATCAGGTCACATGTATCTACGCAGACACGTGCACCTGTGCCTAGAGGCCTGACCTGAGTAACCTCGGCCTCTGTCAGTTGAAGTCTTAGAGATGCCTTCTTGACGATCTTGCCTGCTGCATGCACCTCCTCGGGGCTGCTGGCTCTGTAGACTACGCCGTCAGCCCCAAGCTGAAGTGTCTCTATTGCGAGCTTCGCCTCATCAAGGGTTGATACTTGCATCAGTATCTTCGCTTTGCCTCTCAGTCTAGCAATTATGTTCTCGAGTGGTATCGTCTTCCAGTCTGTGCACTCAATGATGACGTATCTAGATCCGAGGTTGACCGCTTCGAGGGCCTTCGCCTCGTCCTTTCCATCTTTTATGATGACTCTCGCCGCAAGATCCTTCGTTCTAGGCCTCACCATTGATATGTCGCTCGCCTTCTGGAAAGGCACTGTTCTAATGTTTGCGCCTTCGAAGTCTCCTGCTACTAATCTTCCAGAGCCTTCTGTCAGGGGTCGGTCTCTAAGGGAGACGAGTATGGTGTCAGCCACCTCTGATGCTGCTGAGATCAACCCCTTCTTCAAGTCGGTCGGGAGTCCCTCAGCCACCTCGACCCAGAGTTCCTTCACTGCTGCTCACCAACCACCTCGACCGCTTTCTGGACAGTGGCTCCTTCATGGACTATCATAGAGAGTGCTCTCGTCATCGATTCCGGATTTGAATGCTGGAAGACATTCCGGCCGATCGATACGCCGACAGCCCCGCTTCTGACAGCTTCATAGACCATGGTGAGGAATCCTCTGACACTCTCTGTCTTGGGTCCCCCTGCGATCACTATCGGCACAGGGCAGCTGGAGACTACGCTCATGAAGGATTCAGGGCTGCCTGTGTAGTTCGTCTTTATGATGTCGGCTCCAAGCTCTGCGCCGAGCCTGGAGGCGTGGCTGACCGCTTCAGGATCATGCTCGCTCTTGACCTTTGGGCCTCGAGGGTACATCATCGCAAGAAGCGGGATCCCGTACTCGTCACATGCATCCGCAACCTTTCCAAGTTTGCTCAGCATCAAATGCTCCTTAGGAGCGCCGACGTTCACGTGGACCGAGACCGCGTCTGCTCCGAGACGTACCGCTTCAAGGACCGAGCATACCTGCCTCTTCCAGAGCGGGTCTGGGCCGAGCGCTGTACTTCCTGAAAGGTGCACAATCAAGCCTGCGCCTCCAGCATCCACACATTTAGCTATCCCCTTATGCACGAGTATAGCGTCAGCCCCTCCAGCGTTAAGCTTGGAGACTATGCCCCTCATATCTTCGAGGCCCTGGATCGGGCCTACTGTGACACCGTGATCCATAGGGATTATGCCCGACCTGTTATCCGGCCTGAAGATCCTCTGGAGCCTCCTCCTCTTTCCACTCTCCATTCCTCTCACCTCCTAGATGTATCCTATCGCCTTAAGGTACTCAGAATTGAGTATTGAGCAGCCTGCTGCGCCTCTGACAGTATTATGGCCCAGCACTATATACTTGAAACCGTCTAGGCCAGTATCTGCTCTAATCCTCCCGACGACTACCGCCATCCCTCTGCCCTCCATCCTGTCCAGCCTAGGTTGAGGTCTATCCTCCTCCCTCCTGACGACTATCGGATTTCTCGGCGCGGTGGGCAGCTTCAGCCTCTGCGGTTCGCCCTGAAACCTGGACATCGCCTCGATAACCTCCTCGACTTCGGCTTCCCTCTTCGTCTCCACGAACACTGCCTCTGTATGTCCGTCTGTTGTATTCACCCTGTGGCAGCTGGCTGAGACTCTGAAGTCTGCAGGCCTGCCTGGGCCCCCCATGATCTTCAGGGTCTCCCTCTGAACCTTCTCCTCCTCATTCTTGATGAAGGGTATGACGTTGTCCTCTATGTCGAGTGATGCTACACCAGGGTATCCTGCCCCTGAAAGGGCCTGCATCGTAGAGACGAATACCCTTTCTATCCCAAACTCCTCCATCACCGGTTTGAGGGATAGGGTGAGTATTGCTGTGGTGCAGTTCGGGTTGGTGACTATCGCTCCACTCCACCCTCTCCTCTTCCTCTGCTCATCGATGATCGATGCGTGCTTATGATTCACTTCAGGGTTCAGTATCGGGACGTCATCATCCATCCTGTGGGATGAGGCGTTGCTGAAGACGATGTAGCCTGCTCTGGCAAAATCCTCCTCAATCCTCCCAGCCTCCTCAGCAGGGAGTGCTGAGTAGACTACGTCCACTCCATCTAATGCCTTGACGTCTACTGGGAGTACCTCGAGATCCTTCACGTCATCCGGAATCGGTGTCGGCAGCCTCCACTTTGCAAGCTCTCCGTATCTTAGGCCGACACTCCTCTCTGATGCGGCTACAGCCTCCACCCGGAACCAGGGGTGATCCTCGAGGAGCTCGATAAACTTCTGGCCAACCATCCCTGTAGCTCCGAGGACAGCGACCTTCAGCACTTCAAGCCAACCCCTAATGAATCTCTGATCAAACGTATCGCCTGCTCCTTGACTGAGTGGTCGACAAAGATCATGATGCTGGAGGTTATCGTGAGTATCCCGAAGATGTTGATCCCGTTCACCCTCAGGGTTTCTGAGATCCTGCCTACGACCCCAGGAGTCTCCTCTAGGCCGACGCCCTTAACCCGCAAGTAGGCGAGTCCCCGCCGCACAGTCATTGAGACTGCTTGAGAATGTCCGAGTATGATGTTGTGAACACGCATGAGGATCTCTTCACTCCTCTCAACCTCTACAGCATAGAGGATTATCGAGTTTGAGTTCGCTGACAATCCAAGCAGCTCCGTGTGCTCCTCAACCTTCTCGGTTAACTCAGATATGATCCTTGGGTTACTTGAGAGGGCGTTGCCGACGACGGTGAGCGCCATAGCCTGCCTCTGCGCTGCCAGCTCAACCTCCAGTTCAGATGCTATCGAACCTGTGATCCTCGTCCCTTCGGAGTCTAGGTTCCCTCTTGAGTAGTTTATCACCCTCACGTCGATCGCTGGATCCTTATACTTGAGCGCCTTCCTGTGAATGAACTTCTTCCCTGAGTCCGCCATCCCGACTAGGATGTTGACGTCTACGCTCTCAAGCCTCTTCGCCTCAGGCACAAGCTTCGGATCAGCTGTCATTATACCGTCTGAGTCAGTCACCAAGACTACTTCATCAGCCTTCAGAGCTCTCGCAAGTATGAAGGCTGTTGTGTCGCTGCCGCCCCTGCCGATAGTGCTTATCTTGTGGTCTCTGGTCCTGCCTACGAATCCGGCTATGACTGGAACGACTCCTTCCTCGAGCAGGGGGAGGACGTGTCTTCTAATCCTCTCTTCACAGATGGTCAGTATAGGGTTTGCGTCAGAGAAGTTGTCGTCTGTGATTATGGGCCAGTCCTCGTCATCAGGGTCGAAGTATCTGACCCTCACACCTTCAGACTTTAATGTTGCAGCGAAGACCCTTGCACTCGTCCTCTCGCCCATGGAGAGGATGTCGTCGGCGTCATGCTTCTCTATAGTCCGGCCTGAGGGGTTCTGAAGGATCTCCAGAAGCGTATCCGTCGTCTTCCCCATGGCTGAGACGACTACAGCTACTCTGCCGCCTTCAGCCACTACCCTGGCAACAGAAGCTGCTGCCTTGGCGATCCTTTCACTGTCGGCGAGGCTCGACCCGCCGAACTTGGCTACTATAGTTCTCCTTTTTCTCGATTCCGGGACCGGTCTGGCAGTGTTCTGGAGGGTAGATGATTCACTGGTCGAGACTGCGGCAGGTGGGCTTAGGGCAGAGTCTCCTGTAAACGCCATCACCGAAAAGACGGTCACCCATTACATCTCACCCGCCATCAAGAATCGGCAGAGATTCCTTATGCGGGATATATTAATCTATCGAGCAGTATTCAGATATTCAGTCTAGGATTCTTGAGGGGTGACTTCAGGATCCAGGGATGCAGTGAAGAGACGGAGTGGCGTGGAGGTCTTGTGCGGGATCTTCGGTATCACGTTGCAGGAGGGTGATGCTGCACCTATCATCTGTCAGGCTCTGGAACGTCTGGAGTACAGGGGATACGACTCAGTAGGCTTGGCCACAGTCTCGAGGACACGTCTAGAGGTGAGGAAGGCCCCAGGCTCGATCAGGGATGTGAAGAGCAGACTCCACCTCGACGAGATGGCCGGGAGCATAGGGGTCGGCCATACGAGGTGGGCTACGCACGGTATGCCCTCTGTGGAGAACGCCCATCCCCACACAAGCTGCAGAGGCGACGTCGCCGTCGTCCATAACGGGATAGTTGAGAACTTCCTCGAGTTGAGGAGAGAGCTTGAGGGTAGAGGCCACAGTTTCAGGTCTAGGACAGACACAGAAGTCATCCCCCACCTTGTGGAGGAGTACTTGAATGATGGGGAGGATTTTGCTGAGTCTGTGAGGCTCGCGGCTAGGCAGCTTGAGGGTTCATACGCGGTAGCGGCGATCTCAACAGCTGAGCCGACCTCGATCGTCTGCGTCAGGAAGGAGAGCCCCCTAGTCATCGGCCTCGGAGACTCCTCGAACTACTGTGCGTCAGACGTATCGGCGTTCCTCCCATTAACCAGGAGGGCCGTCTTCCTGGAGGAGGATGATCTCGCTGTCCTGAAGTCCGGTCAGGTTCAACTCATGAACTTCAAGACAGGCCAGATCTTGGAGCGTGATGTTGTAGATGTGACGTGGAGTATGGAGGACGCGACGAGGGGCGGGTACAGACACTTCATGCTTAAGGAGATCCATGAGCAGCCCTACGCGATGAGGAACGTCCTCAGGATCCAGAGGATATACTACGACCTTATGGCGTCAAAGCTGGATAAGGCTGAGCAGATCTACCTTCTGGCATGTGGCACATCATACCACGCCTGCCTTGCAGCATCCTACTTCTTCACAAGCCTGGCGAAGATCAAGGCTCAACCAGTAATCGCGTCCCAGTTCATCGAGCAGTATGGGCATACACTCGACGAGAGGTCTGCTGTTCTGGCGGTGAGCCAGTCAGGGGAGACCGCGGATACTCTTGAGGCTGTACGTTTCGCTAAGGGCGTTAAGACATCAGTCTTCGGAATAACTAACGTTATGGGGTCAACCCTGACCAGGCTGTCAGAGGTCTACATAGGCCAGAATTCCGGTCCGGAGATAGGTGTGGCTGCAACCAAGACCTTTACTTCCCAGCTCTCTGTCCTGGCGAGGCTTGCCCAGGTCTTGGCTGAGAAGAGGAGGGCGGTCGCTGACGAGAAGATAGCTGAGGTCAAGGATGGTCTCTTAGGCATCCCGGCTGCGATGGAGCAGGTCCTCTCGGTTGAGCCGAGGGTCCGTGAGCTCGCGCACAGGTACCGGGATAGATCGAGTTTCTGCTTTCTTGCGCGGGGGATAAACGTCACGACAGCGCTCGAGGCTAGGCTGAAACTCCTGGAGCTCTCATACATCCCGTCACTTGCTTATCCAGCAGGTGAGAGTAAGCACGGATTCATCGCTGTGGTCGAGCCTGGATACCCAGTTATATTTGTGGCACCGAGAGACACGACGCGCCAGAAGACTATCGGGAGCATCATGGAGATGAAGGCTAGAGGAGCCTCGACGATAGGGGTTATCGAGTCTGGCGACGAAGAGTTGAGGGCGCTGCTTGATGACTGCGTCGAGGTTCCGGTCCACGTAGCAGACCTCCTCACACCACTCATCTATGTGATCCCCCTGCAGCTATTCGCTTACTGGATGGCGGTCGAACGTGGATGCGACCCTGACAGGCCCAGGAACCTTGCGAAGTCCGTCACAGTGGAGTAGGTGAGGCTGAGTCTGGAGGGTGCAAGCCTCACCGTTGCAGCGGAATCGCCGCCGGACTATCTAGCATGAATGATGGTGGGTGACTGGATGATAGCGGTCCTGGCAGGCGGTGTAGGCGGAGCAAAGTTTCTTCAGGGCTTGGTCAGAGTCCTCGGTGATGAGCGGCTCACGGTCGTCGGGAACGTCGGCGACGATCTGGATGTGATGGGGTTGCATGTCTCACCTGACCTTGACACCCTGATGTATATGTTGGCAGGCCTCTTCGATGAGGGGAGAGGATGGGGGATCAAGAATGACAGCTTCAACTTCCTCAGTATGATGGAGCGGTACGGTCAGGAGGCCTGGTTCAGGATCGGGGACATGGATCTCGCGACCCACATTACGCGTAGTCGACTGCTCGCTGAGGGCATCACCCTCACTGAGGTGACTAGGA
>JAWCLX010000078.1:0-6574 GCA_038850385.1 Bathyarchaeia archaeon
AGGAGTACCTGGAGAAGATCGGTGGAGCAAAGAAGCTGAAGTATCTTGAAGATCTTGAGTTTCTGAGAGTCAAGCCTGGGGGTGCACCTGCATGAATGAAGAGTACAACGCTATGGAATTGATGACTGTAGTCGCGAGCAGGGACATAGAGGACAGGAAGATAATCTATGTTGGGACAGGGATACCGATGCTTGTTACGTCACTGGCACAGAAGACGAGGAACCTGAAGATCACACCGATCTTCGAGGTTGGAGGCATAGGACCTGAGATGCCGACCTTACCACTCTCGGTAGCCTGTTCGAGAACGACGTGGAGAGCCCTGAGGGCTGCTGACAGTTCAGAGGCATTCGAGATAGCTCAAGCAGGGTTCGCGGACTATGCGTTTTTGGGTGGAGCGCAGATAGACAAGTACGGCAACCTCAACTCTACAGTCCTAGGCGACTACCACTCACCTAAGGTGAGGTTTCCGGGCAGCGGGGGAGCGAACGCCTTCGCATCATTCGCCTGGAGGACTATGATAATAATGAATCATGAGAGAAGGAGGTTTGTCGAGAAGGTTGACTACATAACCTCGCCAGGATATCTTGATGGTCCTGGAGCACGAGAGAGGATCGGGCTGCCGCCTGGCACAGGCCCATACAAGGTGTACACGACGAAGGGTACATTCGACTTCGATGAGAAAAGTAAGCGGATGAGGTTGTATGCGCTTAATCCAGGTGTTACGGTTGAGGATGTTGTCGCGAATACAGGCTTCGAACTGGTCATCCCTAGCAAGGTGAGGCAGAACGATCCGCCGACGCGTGAGGAGTTGCGGATATTGAGGGAGGAGGTTGACCCCTACAGACTGATCTTGGGGAGGGGGGAGGCGTAGGCATCTAGAGGGAGGCCCTGATCACAGAATACCTGTACATGGTGGCGAGGGCCTCGACAGCTAACTCTGGGGACGTGTAGACTGGCACACTCTGATTCTCTAGATCAGCTTGCATCCTGTCAACCATCTCCCACTCACTAGTCGCGAAGACGACTATAGGCTTCTCAGGGTGCTTCCTTGATGCGGCTGAGATGAAGCTGCTGTCCTTCAACTCAGTGAAGCCTTTAGTGACCATGAAGCCGGCGACGATCGCGTCGACGTTCTCGTCTTCAAACATGGACTCGACAGCGATCCTGTAGGCCTCATCCATGCCTAGAATGGAGACTGAGGGCCAGATATCGTATGGGTTACCCACATCGATGAATGGGGGGCTCGCCTTTCTGAATCTCTCAAGGGTCTCCTCGCTGAGTCTTGCGACTTGGAGGCCTGAGCTCTCACATGCATCGGCTGTGATCACGCCGAGACCGCCGGATGGCGTTATCACCCCTACACGGTTCCCTCTTGGCGGCTGCTGGTAGACGAAGGCTTTCGTGTAGTTCACAAGATCCATGTAGTTCTTGACCCGTATTATTCCGGCTTGTTTGAATGCGGCGTCGACTATAGTATCGTCTGCTGCAAGGGACGCTGTGTGTGAGTGGGCTGCTCTCGAACCGGCGGATGTTCTACCTGACTTCAAGGCCAGTATAGGTTTCTTCTTGGCTACCCTCCTTGCAACCTCGATCAGCCGCCTGCCATTCTTGATGCCCTCTATATACATCGCTATCACCTTCGTCTCAGGATCCGTCTCCAGATACTCCAGAGCGTCGGCGTCGTCAACATCACATTTGTTTCCTAACCCGATGACGCGGCTGATGCCGAAATGTTCCTTTGAGAGAATCCACTTGAAGGTTATCGAGGCGAAGTTTCCTGTCTGGGAGATGTAGGCTGCTGGCCCAGGTCTCAATTCAACCCCTGCCTGGAAAGTCGTTGAGAAACGCGCTGGACTGCTGATTATTCCTGTAGTGTTCGGACCTATTATCCGCATACCGGCCTTCCTGGCTATCTCCACCATCTGCTCTTGCCTGCTTGCACCCTTCTCATCGACTTCTCCGAATCCTCCAGCCACTACAACAGCATGTTTCACACCTTTCTCAGCCAGATCGGCTATAACCCCGATTGCAACCTCTGCTGGAACAAGGACTAACCCTACATCTACAGGTCCCGGAATATCCTTTACGTTCGGATAGGCCTTGAGGCCTAGGACCTCGCTCACCTTCGGATTTACAGGGTAGATCTTCCCCGGGTACCCTATCTTCATCAGGTTCTCGATCGCGATATAACCGAGTTTCCCAGGGGTGTTCGAGGCCCCTATGACAGCGACACTTTTTGGGTTGAAGAAAGTATCTAACGATGTCTTCATTGGCTCCACTCTTTCCGCAATGCTACGATAATGAGTCGATAAAAACATTTTCTGGGTTGATGCTTGGACTGGCCTTCCCGCTTGCCTTCAGGCCTGTAGGAAGAGTCTTAACTACAGTATATGTGAAAGGTATGGCGGAGTGTCGAGTTTGGAAGTAGTAGATTTAACCCAGGAGATATACAACGGTATGCCTGTTTTTCCAGGCCACCTCAAGACCGTAATCTTTCCTTTCCACACACATGAAGAGACTTTCGGCTCTGTCCACGGCGAGAAAGGTGAGTTCAGCTACACAACATATGGCCTGCTGCTGTCTGACCATGGACCCACACATGTGGACTCCATCTGGCACATAAGCAACAAGCCAGGAGCCAAGAAAATAGATGAGATACCTCTCGGGAATTTCATCACGTCCGCCATATGCCTGGACTTCACGCATGTCAAGCCGAGAGGCATAGTATCGGTGGAGGAGCTTGAGGCGGCGCTGGAAAGAACTAGACTCGACGTGAGAAGGGGGGATACTGTACTCCTCTACACAGGCCACTACGATAGGACTTATCCTAGAAAGGAGTATCTGACAGAGAACCCTGGCCTAGACCATGACGGCACAGTATGGCTTGCAGAACATGGGGTCGTGAACATAGGAATAGATGCGACCACGATAGACTCATGCGGCAACACCGTGAAGAAGTATTTTCCAGCGCATCAGGTCTGCGCGGAATATGCGATAATGAATACGGAGAACCTGTGCAACCTGGACAAGGTGTCTGGGAGACGCTTTACATATGTAGGTCTGCCCCTCAAGATTCGCGGCGGGACAGGCTCACCGATACGTGCAGTCGCGCTACTGAATGAATTGGGTAAATCTTAATAGCGCTCATCCTTGAATCACGCTTCCAGGTGAACGACATGGTCAAGCTCGTGGATCTATCTCAGGAAATATATCAGGGAATGCCTGTCTATCCAGGTCACTTGAAGACCGTTCTCTGGTACCATAATACGCATGAGGAGACTAGGGCAACCTTCCCAGAGGAGTATCCCTTCAAGTCTTATGCAAGCATGGGGATGTTGATGAGCGACCACGGCCCGACTCATGTAGACTCAGTATTCCACATAAGGCCCGACGGAGAGACGATAGACAAACTGCCGCTGGAGATGTTCTATACTGAGGCCGTCTGCTTGGACGTCTCACACGTCCCAGCGGACAGATTCATCACTCTGAAGGATATCAAAGACGCCCTCAGCAGACATAAGCTCACCATAAAGAAGGGGGATACAGTTCTACTCTACACAGGCCACTACAACAGGAAATACGGAAGCGAAGACTGGCTCTTCAACTACACAGGCTTGGACATGGAGGCAGCGAAGTGGCTTGGGGAGCAGGGGGTTGTTAACATAGGCGCTGATGCGCCAAGCATAGACAGCAGCAAAGCGATGAAGACAAGGTTCTACCCAGGCCACATAGTATGCCATGAGAAAAGGATACTGAATACAGAGAACCTCGCGAACCTTGACAAGGTAGCTGGAAAACGGTTCATATATGCAGGGTTGCCTCTCAAGATCAGAGGTGGGACAGGCTCACCGATAAGGGCTGTAGCGATCCTCAACGAATAGTCAGAGCAACAGAATCACACAGGCCGCGCCGACTACCAGACGTAACGTTGCCCCTTTGACACTGAGGCAGTGCCTAGGACAGGCTCTTGACCAGTTCGCTGTATTGCTCACAATTCATCAGACCCTTTGTCTGGGCTCGCTCCGCGATTCTCAGTTTGACTATCCAACCTTGACCGTAGGGGTCTGAGCCGACGAGTGAAGGTTCATCCAAGAGCTTTTCATTCACCTCAGTCACTTCCCCGCTGAGCGGTGAAGGGATCTCTGAAACGTTCTTCTCAGTCTCGATTGTTGCGAGAGCATCCTTCTGACCGACTCTTTTCCCAACCTCCGGCAGCTCAATATGAAGTATGGTCCGTGATCCTAGTCCAGTGGCTTCCTCAAACGCATAGTCCGTGACACCTATGACTGCCGCTTCTTCACCCACCATCTTCACCCATGTATGGTCACGTGTATAGAGAAGGTTGCTGGGTAGCAGATACGATCTCTTCATCAGGTCTTTCTCCACCCGTTCAGACATTCCATAAGTATGCTATTAATAATATTCCGTACGGCAATCTGTCACCCTTTAGGGGAGCGTCTTCTTTGATGGTGAACATCACATGAGTGCGGCGGGAAGAATTCCAAGAGACCTGCGTTATACCTCCAACCATGGATGGGTCAGATTAGTTGACGGGGAGCACGCGGTCATAGGGATCACCTGCCATGCTCAGGATTGTTTAAGGGGGATACTCTCAATAGAACTTCCCTATGTCGGGAAGTTTATCAGACAGAATGAAACCGTCGCAACGGTCGAGACTGCTAAGACAGCTGTGGAGATCCTCTCCCCTCTGAGCGGTGAGATACTGAGTGTCAACACAGAGTTGAGGGGCAGCCCACTTCTTCTGGGCAGAGACCCTTATGGTGAAGGCTGGATCGCAAAGTTAAGGGTCCAGAATATGGGGGAGGTTGAGGGCCTAATGGACTCCATGGAGTACAGTAAATATGTCTGCGGGCTGTCTTCTGCATTTTCAGCTAGGAGATACTACTAGCTGCGGATTATGTGATTTCTCGGGGCAGGGTAGCCGGGTATGTCCGCGGTGCAGGCTTAAGGTAGCTCCCTCAATTCTACTCTGCCCCAGCCTTGTTCTGACGTGCCTTCCTGGGAAAAAGCAGTTCAAGAAATTCTAGGCTCTCGGCCCTTTGCGTGCGTGCGCGCTCCCCCTCCCTCCTCGAGTGTGCCGCAGCTTGCTCCTGAATCCTCCTCAGTTTTGCAGCATCCTCTTCAGAGTACTTTGCCCATGGTCTCTCAATCCGCCAAGTTATCCTCTGACATATGGGCGGTTCAGGATATGCCCCTACATCATGCAGAGAGTAGCCAAGGATCATGGTCGGCTCCTCCTGGATGCATGCATCGACTACCTTCCTCAAAGTCTCAGGATCTATTCTGAGTCTTCGATTATCCTCGAATAGTAGACTTACAAGCCTAGTCTGCTTTCGGAATCTCTCTATGGCCTCAAGCGAGACGTTGTAGAGGTGAGGAGTGAGCGAGATCGCTCCCTTTATCCTCCTATCTTCGTCGACGCCATTGGCCATGAAGGCCTCGAAGGTCTGACCTGGGTGGTGCCCTGCTGACTCAACACCACATAGAACCATGTAACGAATGTTAGGGTTAGCGACAACATTGCATATGATCTTCTCGATCCCTATGTTCTCTGTCTGAAGGAATCCGGCCAGCGCAGCACCAGCCTCAACAGCGACTTTAGGCAGGACCTTCAGAAAGTCGGGGATTTTGTCGTAGTCTGTATGGAGGAGGGTGACGACGGCGACGGGCGAGTAGTCATTTCCCCTTAAGTAGCTCCCGTCCTCAGGCGGGTAGCCGTCAGGAGGCTTGACCTTAAGGATCTTCCTCAGCGAGATACGCCTCACTCAACAGGACTGAATTCAACTAGAAAGCCGATGATCCAGCAAGGCAGCCTGGCGTAGAAGTCACGCTTCAACGGTGTACCACGAATGCGAACTATCGGCTCTGCATGAACTGCCGCTGACATTGCCAGTCTCTTGCGCACCCACACTAGTTGAAGCTTTGGGTACTTCTTCTTTAAGGAGTTCCTTATCTGTTTTGGTGGAGTCTCTTCTCTTCGGCGGCTACATTCTCTTAGACATGTTTCTTTCATGTAATCTCACAGACGCCTCGAAGAAGAGGATGCTGAAGCCTGCTAGGATAGCGAAGTCTAGCGGTATGGGGTAGTACGCCTCTCCGGTTATTGAGTATGCGGCCAAGTCTGCAAAGTATGTTAGAGGTGAGGCTGAAGCCCCTATCACCCCCCAGCTTGGGAGATTCCAGACTGGTATGAAAACCCCGCTGATGAATAGGAGGGGGAATTTGACTAGGGTGGAGATCATCATCACGTTAGCTGGGACATCTGTAGGTGGGGTCGACAGGACTGCTGCAAGAGAAGAAAAGCAGAAGGAGGCCATCATCATCCCCGCCAGGAATACAGAGGGGTCCAGAATCTTGACTCCTAGAACCAGACCTATGGTTAGTGGAACGAGCGAAAAGAGAAGACCGAATAGGAACGAGGCTAGGACGTCTCCCAGTATCATGGTTCTGATGGATATGGGGCTGGATACGAGCCTCTCAAGGGTCCTAGCCTCCCACCACCACCCCCACCACCACAGCCGACCACCATCCCCTTCAACATTCTTTCACCAAG
>JAWCLX010000079.1:0-343 GCA_038850385.1 Bathyarchaeia archaeon
TTGGTCGAGAACCTTGATCACTGCGCAGCGGCCCTTTATGAATGAGGGGTGATCTGTTTTCTGGAGCCTCCACTCCTCCACGCCTGCATTCTTGAGGAGGCTGTAGAGGGGGGCTTGAACATCCTCGTAGCTGACCGTATAGTTGCAGACTACGGCGCCGAGTCTCCTTCTGGTAACGGTCTTCGTCGGCGCCTCCTCATCTACCAGTACCACATCGCCGCATTCGAAGATCCTGTGTGGGTATGGGACGTGCTTGTTAAAGCCTAGGAAGCTGAGTAGACCCGGCAGGAGCATACATCTGAGGACTGCGAAGTCCAGGCTCATAGGGTTCGCTACCTCCACC
>JAWCLX010000079.1:353-3406 GCA_038850385.1 Bathyarchaeia archaeon
CCGTCATTATGTACGTGCGCCCCTCGATGAATCCCAGGCCGACCATCAAGTCACGCATCTTCCTCGTGAGCCTCGTCACCTCCCTCTCCAGGCCGATGGTGGCTGTTGAGGGGAACGCTGGCTGAAGCCTGTTGTATCCGTAGGCTATCGCTAGATCCTCGACTAGGTCGATCTCATGCATGATGTCAGCCCTGTACGGTGGAACGGTGACTGTCAGCCTATCCTTTGAGGTCGGCTTGACGCCGAACCTCATCCTCCTGAGCAATGCGGCTGCATCCCGGGTTTTAAGTCTGAGGCCCAGTGTCTCGTTGATGAATCCCAGCTTGAGCTGCTTTCTACTCGGCTTAAGGTTGGGTGTCGTTGCTGCTCCTTGACGGTAGAGTATTCTCGCCGACTCTATCTCTCCACCCCGCTCAGCCAGACTCGTGACGAGTATATTGTTGACGAAGTCTACAAGCCTCATATCAGTCCCTGTAACATCTAGAAGGAGGTTTGATGTTTGAGGAGTAACCTGAGTCACGACCCCGTTTATTATAGGTGGGAGGGATAGTACTCTGCCTTCAGAGTCATAAAGGAGCGGGTACGCTGAGAACCCCTTTATTATCCATCCATACTCGCGACCTTTAGGAGTGGACTCGAGTATCTCGTACCCGTTCATCTCCCTCTCCTCATCCAGAGGTGTGAACCTGATCTTGCCCGGCTCTACCGCGGCGTAGGTGAGTTGATGAGTGACCTTGTCAGCGTCATGGATCCCGATCGAGACCTTACTTCGATTCCTGCAGTATGTGAGATGAAGTTTCTCCTGGAGCTGCATTATCTGCCTGACAGAGTCGTCTGTGAGTCTGAGGCCTCTAATGAGGGCGCCTGCTATGTAAGGCCTAACATCCTCTATCGACCTTTCCACTCGGACTGTCAGGTCGCCCCTCCTCATCCTGTAGTTCGCCAGCCCCACCTCAATGTTGAGGAGCCCCCTCAACTCCCTGGCTAACCCTTCAGAGCATAGAAGGTCAGGCCTGTCAGATGTGACTTCAAGAGTAACCTCGTCTCCGGCGAGGCTTCCAACCTCACACTTCATGAGGAAGAGTTTCTCTGAGAGTTCCTCGAGCGGTATCTCCTTCCCGATGAGGTTGCAGAGGTCTTTGTAGTTCACCTGTAGTGTCGGCAAGATTCTTCACCTGATAGGTTTCTCCCTGAGCCATTCGAGTCTTCTGGAGTGGAGATCCCTGATATCATCGACGCCTAGGGCTATCATCGCGAGTCTGTCGAAGCCTATACCCCAAGCTATGACTGGGAAGCCGATCCCTAGAGGCTTAAGCACCTCAGGACGGAACATTCCGGCGCCGACGAACTCTATCCAGCCGAGCCTCGGATGCTTGACGAAGGACTCGACGCTCGGCTCAGTGAATGGGAAGTATCCAGGCTTAAACTTGACCTCGCCAAGCTTCAAAGTGGAGGCGAACCTCTCAAGAAAGCCGAGTAGGTGGCGGAGGTTGATCCCATTATCGCCAACTATCCCCTCCAGTTGAAAGAACTCCATCGAGTGTCTCGCGTCTAGCACGTCAGGCCTGAAGACTTTGGAGAGGCAGAACATCTTCACAGGGGGTGTTCTATGTGAGGCGAGATACCTCATCGAGACAGACGTGGTCTGCGTCCTCAGGATGAGTCGCTCAGCGATCCTTCTGTCCCAGCTGTACCTCCAGCCGGTTGAGCCGGTCTTCCAGCCGTCCTCATGAGTCATCCTCACCCTCTCGAGGAGTTCTTCATCATCTATCATCCCCCTCGATGGATACTTCAGTACGTAGCTGTCATGTATCTCCCGTGCAGGATGGTCCTGAGCCTGGAATAGGACGTCGAAGTTCCAGAACTCGGTCTCGACAAGAGGCCCCTCATACTCTGTGAATCCCATGGCGAGGAGGATCCTCCGCGCCTCCTCCATGAACTCGACGTAGAAGTTCTTCTTGCCAGGAAAGATGGTGGGCGGTGAGGCTGAGACATCGTACTCTGTGAACTCGATACTCCTCCATTCACCGCTCGTTATCATCTTCGCTGTGAGAGCCGTCACGGCCCCTGAGGCCTTGATTTCAGACTCCTTCAGCAAGAATCCTTCAGGGGTCAACTCGGCTTTCCGTTCAGTCTTCTCGAAGGTCTCGAGGAGATTCCTGTTCCTGAGCCTCGAGATCGTCTCCCTCAGCTCAGGGCTGATATCTTCGAATCTCACCTCGCCCTTCTGATGTATGAGGCGTAGTGCCTCCTCGTCAGGGTCTGCCTCAACAGGCCCGAGGCTCCTGATGTGGGTCAGTCCTTCACGCCTCCGGATCTCAGCGAGACGCTTCCTTCTGACCCAGCCCAGGACTATGGGTACCATCTCCTCCTTAAGACGTGCCTTGGAGACCGCTTCGGTGAGGCTGACCTCCCCCCCGAGTGAATGGACCGTCTTCGCCAGTCGGCATTCAGGCAGACCGAACTGCGCGTATATTGTACCCTCCTGGCTGAGCCTCACAAGAAGGATCTTCTTCTCACTCATCCTGAGGTAGCCGTTCTCTGAAAGGGCTAGTGCGGCACGCATCACCGCCGCATCGCTCAGGCCTGTCCTCTCGATCAGTTCTGTGAATGAAGCCTTCCCGCCAGCCTCCTTCAAGGCTGAGAGTATCCGAATCTCGTTCTGGCGTAGCGCTGACATATCGACCATCAGTCTGAACCTGTGATATTGACTGGGTGTCTCCTGATACTCCAATCCAGGTATGATAAAAGAGTGGCGTATACCCTGGTCTCGTCAGAGCGGCTGAATAGCTGACCTTCAGCATTCTATGAGTTGATGGGGCACCCATAAGTCTTAGAAGTCGAGGTGACGGTATCTGTATCTATGGTGAGTTGATGGAAGGATTAACTGAGGTAGGTAGGATAACCCACTACTACTCAAAGATCGGGGTTGCGGTCATTCAGTTGACATCTCCCCTTAAAGTTGGGGATGCTATAGTGATCAAGGGAGCCACGACCGATGTTGAGCAGACCGTTGACTCGATGCAGATCGAGCATAGGAATGTGGAGAGCGC
>JAWCLX010000079.1:3416-6412 GCA_038850385.1 Bathyarchaeia archaeon
CAGTCGATAGGCCTCAAGGTGAAGGTCAGGGTCAGGGAGAACGATGTCGTCTATAAGAGGCAGTAGGCGCAAGCGGTTTAGTGGGTGTCGACCCCCCTTCTCCACCAGACCTTAAGGAACCTCTCCAAGTAATCATCGAGCAAACCATTACCTTGGAGGTACTCCCCGTAACTGGCGAGGGCGGCCATGGCCTGAGCAGTATCCTCAGGTGAAGGGTAGGCCGGGATCCCTAGCTTCTCGAATCTGGACCTTATGTAATAGGCCATCTCTGTCTCGCCGATGTCGCATGCGACGACAGGCTTCGATGTTCCAGAGGCTACCCTGCCTATGCGATCAACGAAATCCTCCTGGATCGCAGGCAGATGGTGTATCCCGATGATGATCACGCCGTCGACGTCTTTGTCAGCGAGCACTATCTCCATCGCCGCCTCGAACATCTCAGAGGTTGCTGAGCCTGTCAGGTCGACTGGGTTCCTGTTCTGGACGAAAGCAGGGATGACCCCCCTCTCCTTCAGTTCATCAAACCTGGCCAGGGTCTCATCAGAGAAGACCTTGACGTTCAGCCCTCTTGACTCACACTCATCCGCAGCCATGACCCCTGGACCCCCAGCATCCGTCACTATAGCGACATTCCTGCCTCTGGAGGGAGGCTGGAACGCTAGAGCCTTCCCCATGTTGAAGAACTCTGACATGTTCCCGGACTTCACGACACCGCTCTGGATGAATGCGGCGTCATAGACGGCGCTAGTACCGCTCATCGCACCTGTATGCGAGGCCGCCGCCCTTGCCCCTGCCTTGGTCCTGCCTGACTTGAGGGCGACTATCGGCTTAACCCTTGTAACCTCCCTAGCCACCTCCATGAACATTCTGCCTCTGTCTATGCTCTCTACGTAGAGGAGGATCGCCCTCGTCTTCTCGTCGCGGCCGAGGTAGTAGAGCATCTCAGACTCGCCAACATCCATCTTGTTTCCGAAGCTGACGAACTTACTGATCCCTATCTGTCTCCCAGTGAGGTAGTCTAGGGCGGCTGCGCCGAAGGCGCCGCTCTGACTGACCATCGCTATGTTTCCTTGCATAGGGCGTGGGGTCGCGACCATAACGTCTCCTGTGTTGAGGATCTTGGTCTCAGGAAGGAATAGCATATCAACCCCTGTGTATGAGTCGAAGACGCCTAGGCAGTTCGGTCCCAGAACCCTTATCTCGGCTTCATCCGCGATCTTCTTCACCTCATCCTCCAACTCATGGTTTCCAACTTCACTGAAGCCTGCTGAGATTATCACGGCTGCGCTCACACCCTTGTCTGCAGCGTCACGCATCACCTCAGGCACACACCTGCTCGGGACGACTATCACGGCAGCCTCCACGTCACCGGGAACCCTCCTGAGTGATGGGTAGCACTTGTAGCCGAGGATGCTGTCGTCATGTGGGTTGATAGGGTATATCTCGCCTTTGAAGATGCCTCGCCGCTTATTCTCTGCAAAGTTCGAGAAGATAACGTTGCCAGCCTTGTTGACGTGCCTGGAGGCGCCTACCACAGCTATAGACTTCGGATTGAAGAAGAGATCCATCCTCGCTACAGTATCAGCTTCGTCTATACTGTTGTCCATTGTCTCTCAGGCTGTTCGGGCGTCACTATTGACTTTGACGCTGCAATAAGCCTTTCCAATCTTTAAACCGCAGTCTCGACGTCGAGATCTCGGCAAAGTTTAATTAAATCAGCGGCCCCCGTCTGGGTGGGGTCGATCATCCCGGAAGGGGCCGTAGATGATCCTACGATCAAGCATCTCCATGCGGAGTCTAGTCAGGGATGACGACAGTCGGCCTGGCAGAGTCTGCCAGCTGTCGGCCGCCAAGGGCTCCAGAAGAGACCTGAGTAAGGGTTTACTGACCTCCACAGGGATGAGGAGCTTCAGGAGCACGGGAAGAAACCCGTAGGCATAGTCTATGGCGGAAGTCGAGGGTTCAAAATGGCTGCGATGCCATGAGATTCCCTTCGGCCCCACCAAGAGCGTAAGGATCGAACAGGAGTCTTAACCTATATGCTTGATATCATGCTTGAGTAGGAGACGATAGCTGCTGATCCAGAATGATTGATCTGAAGATCCCTGCTCTCGCGGTTCTAGGCGGCAAAGCCTCAGGTAAGACTACTGCCGTCGAGGTTGTTGTGAAGGCCCTCACACGTATGCCTCTCTCAGTGATGACTGTGAAGCATGTGAGCCAGGAAAGCTTCACACTTGACAGGGAAGGCACAGACACCTGGAGACACTGGAAGGCGGGCGCTAGGGTGGTCTCGATAGTCTCCAAGTCAGAGAGGGCTGTGATGGTGAAGGACGGTGCAGCGCTGGACCTGGATGAGATCTGCTCTTGTGTGAATGGAGTCGACGCGATAGTCTTCGAGGGCTTCTCATCACTCATGCTGAGGGAGCAGAACGTTGGGAAGATCATCTGCCTGAAGGAGTTGGCTGAGAGAGAGTCTTATTGTTCGGCATTGAGGGGGGAACTGGTCGCCTTCTGCAGCCTGCGACATAGAGGAAAGGATGTTCTCAGACTTGGGCTTGACGACGGTGTCTTGGCTGAACGTGCAATCCAGTATGTAAGATCACGGGCTCAGTGATGGGAGATGGAACAGGCATGGTGAAGGTGAGGGTTGGACTCGTCGGCTTCGGCAGCTGGGGGAAACGGCACTACGAGAACTGGAAGAGGATACCTGAAGCAGACCTGGCTGGGGTATATGACCCAGCCTACAAGGGGGGCATCTTCAAGGACTCGCTCGACTCATTGCTGAGGATGGTTGACGCGGTCGACATAGTTGTCCCAGCCAGCAGCCTTGCAGAGACAGCCATCTCAGCCCTTGAACACTCCAGACACGTCCTCATCGAGAAGCCGATGTCGACTAGTCTGGCAGAGGCCAGAAGACTCGAGAGAGTGGCGGACTCACATAAGGATCAGGTGGCGATGGTAGGATTCATCGAGAGGTTCAATCCAGTATTCATAAA
>JAWCLX010000080.1:0-6392 GCA_038850385.1 Bathyarchaeia archaeon
AAGGTCTCAACAGCCTCAGGCTGGAGCAGGACCGCGCCGCTCTTGGCGACCATAACAGGATCCACGACGGTTGGGAGACGGTGCTTACCTATCTCCTCTGCCACAGCCTCGATTATGCTTGTGGTGTGGATCATCCCGGTCTTGGCTGCGTCAACCCCGATATCCTCGACGACAGCCTCTATCTGTGCCTTCACGATCCCTGGAGGAACATCATGGACAGCCCTTACTCCCAGCGTATTCTGCGCGGTCACAGAGGTCAAGGCGCTCATTCCATGAACGCCGAGCGCCGCGAAAGTCTTGAGGTCAGCCTGTACACCTGCCCCTCCTCCTGAGTCTGACCCGGCTATCGTCAACGCTCTTGGAGATCTATGGAGACGTAAGATAGTGTTCAGAGCCGCCTTCACCCCTTCACCCTCATCGTCAGGTAGTAGATGAAAGCAGCCGCGATGAAGCTTGGGACAGAGGCTCCCAACCAGGAGGCGTAGGCAACTATGGAATGGTAGATGAGAGCCCCGAAAAGCCATGCGCCGAATGCGCAGAGGTTCAGGCCTCGACTGTACCAGTAGCTGCCACCGCCGTCTATGTAAAGGTCCTCGACCGAGTAGCCTCTACGCTTCAGGAAGAAGTAGTCCGTAACGACAACGCCGAATAAAGGTATGAAGAATGACCCGATCAATAGTAGGAACGACTCATACTGCTCGATAGGCAAAAGTAAGGCGACGAGCATGCTGACGAAACCTACAAGAATGACAAGCAGCTTCTGTGAGGCTCCAGGCCAGACATTCTGTATCGAGACAGCGGCAGAGTAGATGTCTGCGAATCCATTATCCGTCTCATCGACCAGGATCAAAAGTAGAGCCGGGATTCCGAAGGCGACCATCGCTATTGCTTGAACAGGGTCTGATACGCCTGCACCCAAGACGAAGAGGGCTCCAAGAGTATAGAATAGGAAGTTGGCGACGAAGTATCCTGAGTATGTGCCTGCCGCAGCACTCCCCGGTTTCTTAGAGAACCTCATATAGTCTGCTGCAAGAGGCATCCAGGAGATCGGCATCGCGACTACCAAGTCAACTGCCAAGAGGAACGGTAAGCCTCCCTGAGGCTGCAGAGCCAGCAGCTCATGGATGCTCCGTCGCGAGAGCAAGTAGTACGCAACCCAGACTGATGTCCCATAGACAAGCCATATCGCGAACCTCTCAAGCCAGTACCTCACTACCACAAGCGGCCCACCGATAGCCATCGCTACACACAGAGCCGTGAACACCACTATCCAGAGGTTCGTGTTAGTGTACCCGACCGCCGCATAGCTTATCGTGTCAGCCGCCTTCGCCATGATGATAATCTCGAAGGCAGTCCAACCTACAAGCTGTATCAGGTTCAGAAATGTAGCTATGTATGAGCCACGTATGCCGAATGACGGTCTGATAGTAACCATGGTTGGGATTGCATGTCTGCTGCCGATCCAGCCGGCGAGCACGAGTGGGATATTCCCGATGGCGGTCCCAACCGTGATGGCTACCAGAGCCTCCCACAAGCCTAGTGCCGGCACGAGCAGTGACCCAGCCAGCAAAACGAGGAGCCCTACACCTAGACTCGACCATAGGACGAAGTAGTCGAAGAAACCCAGATACCTAGACTTCTCTTCTACCGGCTCGATCCCCCACTCAGGAGGAGCATGAAGCTTCGGGATCCTTATGCCTGTCATCTCTGGCGCATACTACCTGAGGGAAGAGCTTGGACCGAGTAAAGATCTAAGCTAAGAGGAGTCGAAGCATCATCCCTCCGCCGGAATTACCCGGGTCAGGTTCTAGGGGTCGACGGCGCCTCGCCATCCTCTCAGCCTCTCTCAAGCTCCCCCGATGCCGAGTCTTCAAGTATTCAGGATGATTATAAGCCTTCTCAGGTCAAGTACTCTGTCGGTAAGACCTATCCAGCCGATCATCGACGGCTAATTCAGGAGTGTGGATGGGGGTCGATAATGCCAAACCTCGACCCTTCAGGCCTTGCATGTCCATGCCTCATGTTGACTCAAGCTTTATCTGTCGTCACCTGTCTATTTGGTGACCCTACCACACTCAAACAAGATCTAGGGATGCTCTATTGGATCCTGGAGGTAGGATTCTGAACTCGAGACAGGTCTCGCTGGTAGCTGTCTTCGCAGCCCTCTCTGTCGCGTTGATAATGTTTCTTCCAGGCATCCCAATGATCGGTCTGCCTGGGGCAAGGATCACGCTCGACGCAGCTGTAGCGCCTGTATACGGAGTGATCATCGGTCCACACCTGGGCGGACTGGCTGCGTTGCTTGGTGGACTCATAGTCGCCGGGTTCAGGGGCTGGCCTATCTTCTCCATCCTCACCTCATTCTGCCCAGCGGTCTCAGCGCTCGTCGCCGGCGCATTGACGAGAAGGACTGTTGGGGTCGCAGGCCTTAGAGTCAGGGGCTGGGTCCTAGGGGCCTTGATCGTCGCTCTCCTGATAGCTGGCTGGTATCTGACTTGGGTTGGCCAGAGGGCGTTGTTCTATCCTGTGATACACTGGGCAGGCCTGGCTTTGATACTTGCATTCAGGGGCAAGGTCTCAGGTCTCTTTGATGATGGTGGTAAGCATGGGTTGTCGATAGCGGTCTTCATAGCCAGCTACTGCGGGCTGATCGCGGACCATATGCTCGGAAACATCATATTCATCACGGGTTTGGGGTGGTTCATACCGCTTGAGGCTGTGGAGTCTATTCTGCACTCTATGAACCTTCCAGGCGTTCCTGCACTCTTCATGTTCATGCTGCCGATCTCGACTGTTGAGAGGGTCGCTATGGCCCTCATCGGAACACTCTTCGGCACAGGCCTGGTATTCATACTGAGGTCCTCACGCCTGATACGTATAGCCGGCCGTGATGAGTGAAGGCTCGAGTCAGAGATGCACCAGTACATCAGCCTTGGCCGCGAATGATTCGAGGACTCTCCGCTCAGTCACCGAGACACCTGTGCCGAGATCCTCTTCCAGAGCCTCTCCATGGTAAGCATTCGCTACAAAGGTCTCAGCCAGCTCCATCACTTCTAGAGCCTTCTCAAATCTTCCAGACTGGAAGTAGAGTGAGAGGTCATTGATGAAGAGTATGGGCGTGGCTTTGTGCAGGTAGAGGTCCAGGGTCTCCTCGATCAAGACACGGTTCTCTTCAACCTGCCGCATCAGTTCATCACGGTCCCTGGCCGAGCACCTCGGCGCATTAACCTCCCTCGGCTTCAGAAGCCTCACCCCTGAAAGTATGATCTCAGGGTCAGCGATCACTCCGCCGACCACCAACCCTTTGAAGAGCCTACGTTCCGGGGCGATATCGATGACAGTTATTCTCTCCGGATTTTCAGTAGTGAGGGCTTGCTTCAAGAGCCTTCGTGTCAGCTTTGTCTTGCCGGCGCCGAGATCGCCAAGGATAACTGTCCTCTTACAGATCAAGGAAGAAAAGCTGTACTCCGCCATATGTTCACCACGCCATGGAGAAGACCTGTATACTTCACCTACACGCTGGGAGGAACAGTAGTCTACACTGCGTTCTCAAGCAAGCCTACACTCACACATCATGGGGTGAGGCCTCTGCCCCTACGGATCACCAGAAGGACTATGAAGCCTAGAATCGCGCCTGGGATACTGCTAGCTAGGAAGGCTATGATAAACGCCTCAAGAGTGAGGGTCAACCTGATCGAGCCCAGTTGGAGTGCCAGAGGCGCAACCACCAGTGCGCTGACAACAGCCCCGAGAGCCGTCCCCGCAGGCTCCAGGAGGGCTACATAGTCCTTCCTCCAGAGGTACTTGTAAACAAAACCTACAAGCAACGCTCCAGGCACACCGCCTGGAAACGCGAAGATCGTCCCTGTACCTAGTGCGTTACGTACGACCGCAACCGCAACCGCTACGAGCGCAGCGTACCATGGACCGAGCAGAACACCTCCGACACTATTGATCATATGTTGAGCAGGGTAGATCTTGGTGGGGCCGACTGGAAAAGACAGCGGCGAAAAGGCTACAGCTACCGCAGCCAAGACAGCCGCAGCCGCAGCGTTTCTGGAACCTGACCCGACCACTTTCAAGACATTTCACAACCTTAAGGTGGAACCCTGTCCAGCTTATGCCATCTCTCCTGTAATGGTGGACCAGACTGCTATTCATGCACCTTCAGTATCTTGTATGTGGTGCTCCTCTGAGCTGGGACCCTGCCGATGCCCTGTATGATCCTCACCATCTCTCTGAGCTCCATATTTTGGCCTGAGGAGACCCCGGCCGCTCTCGAGATATTCTCCTCCATCAAGGTCCCGCCTAAGTCATTAGCGCCTGCGAGCAGGCAGATCTGAGCGAGCTTAGGCCCAAGCTTCACCCATGAGACTTGGATGTTCCGAACCGAGCTGTTCAACATCAGCCTTGAGACGGCGTGCATCTTCAGGTCTTCAGCACCTGTTGCTCCAGGCCTAGCCCCATCGATCCTGTAGAGAGCAGTTTTAGGGTAGACGAAGCTTAAGGGTATGAACTCCGTGAATCTCCCTGTCTCCTTCTGGATCTTCCTTATCAACTCGAGGTGTTCTGCCCAGTGTCGAGGCTCCTCTATATGCCCATACATTATGGTGGAGGTCGTCGGGATCCCCTGTCGATGAGCCTCCTTCACGACTTCAACCCAGTCTGTGACATTTATCTTAGCCGGGCATAAGGCACCTCTGATCTCGTCGTCAAGTATCTCAGCAGCTGTACCGGGCATACTGTCCAGTCCAGCCTCCTTGAGAACCTTGAGGTATTCCCTGACAGTCAACCCTGACTTACAGGCGCCGTGGAAGACCTCCATAGGGGAGAATGCGTGGATATGGATCGACGGCGCCTTGGCCTTTACGGCTCTGCAGATCCTCTCATAGTATCCACCGTCGATTCCCGGGTGAAGTCCACCTTGTATGCAGACCTCTGTGGCACCCAACTTCCAGGCCTGCTCAGCACGCGCAGCCACCTCATCAACAGTCAACAGGTAAGCCTCAGAACTCTTCTCTTCAGTGCTGAAGGCGCAGAAGCGGCACTTGGCAGTGCAGACGTTTGTGAAGTTTATGTTGCGGTTGACCACAAACGTCACAGCCTCACCGACAGTCCTTCTCCTCAGCTCGTCCGCAACGAGTGTCAGAGCCACCAGTTCCCCGCCACCTGTCTTGAAGAGTTCGACCGCATCCCTCTTCGAGACTTCCCTACCGTCAAGCGCCCTCCCAAGAACCTCTGATACTACTGGGTCTATCGAGCCGGAGATCTTCTCGAAGAGATTCTCCAGAAGAGAAGAGGCATACGCACCGTCCTTCATCATGAACGATCCTCCTTGACGTATCCTTCATCATCCACCTGTGAGTGGATCCTTTCCTGGAGCCTCCTCGGCAAGAAACCTGGGATCCTCTTCACATACTCAGGATAGACCGGCAGCCTCATCCTCAACTGGAACCCTTCAGAGGAAGTGACCTCTTCCAGAGCCTCGATCCTGGGCCATGGCTCTTCAGGATTGATCTCGTCATCGGTTATGCTTGAGATCCCGCCCCAATCATTTATCCCTGCAGCCAAGACCTCTCGATACTTCTGATGGATCAGGTTTGGAGGCGTCTGTATGTTAGTCCTTCCTTGGAAGATCATTCGAGCCACCGCTACGGTCCTCACCAATTCGCTTAGATGCGGCCCAGGCCTGTCCTCCATAGGTGTGCGAGGCTTGGGGCAGAAGCTCTGGATGATGAGTTCCTGGATGTGGTTGTACTCGTCATGCAGCCTCTTCAGCTCGAGGAGGGAGTCTGCACGTTCCTCAGGAGTCTCACCTATTCCTATCAGCAGCCCTGTCGTGAACGGTATCTTGAGCCTCCCAGCCTCCTCGATCGTCCTCAATCTTAGGTCCGGGTTCTTTCCAGGACTGTTCTGGTGCGGCCCACCTTCAAGGCAGAGCTTGATGCTTGAGCTCTCAAGCATTAGACCTATGCTAGCATTTACGTCCTTCAGACTTTCTAGCTCCTCCCTCGTAAGCACCCCAGCATTGGTATGGGGGAGGAGCCTCGTCTTCTCCAGTATGAGCTCGCAAGTATCGGACAGGTATTCTATCATGCTCGAGTATCCGAGCCTCCTCAGCCTCCTCGAAACCTCAGGATAGGTTGACTCAGGCCTCTCACCTAAGATGAAGAGCGCCTCCCTGCAACCAGCCCTTTCGCCGAGCTCAGCTATTCCGAGAGCCTCATCCTGACTCATTATCTTGGCATCAGGCTCAGCCGGATCCTTCCTGAAGCCGCAGTATCCACACTTGTTCCGGCAGAGGTTACTCAGGGGGATGAGGACCTTCTTTGAGTAGCTGATCCGTCTACCCTTTTCTCTATCTCTAATCGCAGAAGCTACAGAGACTAGGT
>JAWCLX010000081.1:0-5252 GCA_038850385.1 Bathyarchaeia archaeon
CGGGAAGATTTCAGAGACAGTCAAGACTCTGGCCTTATCCAGTCTCGGATTTCCTGACAGCTTGAGCTTAAGCCTCTGCAGGCCATTTTTACCGTATCTTCTCATCAATTCCCTAGTATTCTTCGCGGTATCCTTGAGTGATCTCAGGTAGATCGTGACGGCGTTCGGAATCATTCTTGGCTTGTGACAGCCCAAGATCTTGTAGACAGGCTTCTCGACAGATTTCCCGATTATGTCGAAGCAGGCGGAGTCGATGGCGGCGCTTGCAGTCTGGCTCATAAAGCCTATCTTCCTTGAGGCTGCTTCAAGGATGGAGTGAACCCGTGCTATGTCCGTCGGATCTGAACCCTTCAGAGACGTGCTTACATACCATACAAACCGTAGGGCTTCATCTCTTGTGTCGCCGGTGACAGGTTTCAGCGGGGATAACTCGCCAACTCCGAACTGATCCTCGTCCGTCTCGAGGAGCACAAGCCCGTTCCTAGCGTACCTAATAGTCTTGTACGCGATTACGGAAGGCTCAGCAAGCCTGCGATCCAGTTTACAAGTTTGAACCTTGACTATTCTCAAAGGATCAACCGCTCAATAGTATGTTGAAAGCCACTCGTCCGCAAACGCAGGATTCTTCTCGCTAAGGCTCTGGGCGTATCCAGTCTGCGCAGTCGAGGAAGCCCCTTCATTCATAAAAGCTCTTCCATCCAGCCGTCTGGATATGCACAGTTCTCATATGTCACGTCCGCCCATTTTCTACAGGCATGAGGTGACAGTAGTGTTCGGGAAATCTAATGGGAAGCAGCCGCTACGGCCCGGCTTCAGCAACGTCCTCAGACTCGGCTATGTCAGCCTATTCACAGACATCTCTACAGAAATGATTTTGGGGGTCCTGCCGTTCTTCGTCGTGAAGGAGCTCGGCGGAACCGCCGCTATCCTAGGCTTTATTGAGGGTGTGGCTGAAGCGGTCAACTATGCCTTCAGAGTAGTAGCTGGTGTTGTGACTGATAAGATCGGCAGACGGAAGCCGCTTGTGCTCCTCGGCTATGGGCTCTCCTCGTTAGCTAAACCCTTCTTCGCGGTCGCGGGATCATGGAGCCATGCCTTCGCGGTGAGAGTGGCTGATAGGGCTGGAAAGGGAATCAGGACCTCACCTAGGGACGCATTGATCAGTGACTCTGCTGACAGATCGAAATCTGGAAAGGCTTTCGGTCTACACAGGTCGCTTGACCAGCTTGGCGCCATAGCCGGTCCAGTCATAGCCTTCGCCGTGATCCCTTTTGTTGGTATACGTGGTGTTTTCTGGCTGTCATTTCTTCCAGCTATGGTGGCGCTCTTCATACTTCTGTTCCTCGTACGTGACACTTCTGCTGCAGCTACGCGGAGAGGCATCTTTGAGAGTGCAAGAAAGGTGATGAGTCGCCGATTCGCCTTCCTGCTTGTGATCTTGGGAGTCTTTTCTCTGGGTGCATACAATTTCTCTTTCATCCTCTTGAGAGCCGGAGCTCTCGGAGTATCAGGAGCCCATATTCCACTCGTCTACGCCTCATTGAATGCTGCGGTTGTGGTGGTAGGCCTACCAGCAGGAATCTTGGCTGACAGGATTGGAAAGATTCCGGTGCTAGGCTTAGCCTACATGCTCTTTGCAGCAACCTCTGCTGCAGGCTTATACCTCACCGGGGACACCCTCTACGCCTTTGTATTAGCGATCCTCTTCGGATGTTATCTCGGGGTGGCGGAGACTGTCCAGCGTGCAGTAATCCCTGATTTCGCATCCCCTGAATTTAAAGGGACTGCCTACGCGATCTACTACACTCTGGTGGGATCTGGGTCACTTCTCGCAAACTCGATGTTTGGGGTCTTGTGGAGCATCTTCAGTCCGGAGGCGGCATTCCAGTACAGTATCCTCACCGCTGCAGCAAGCATTGTCGCGCTAGTGACATTCATCACGAGAAAGGAGGCTAAATCTGGACATGGCGGCTCAACGTAACCCCCACAATGATACTTGACCGAACAAATCGCAAGTTATTTAGGCCTCTCCACCAGAATTACTCGACAGTAACGGGTTGTGAGTGGATCCCATGAACTGGGTAGTTATGTGCGAATCTCTAGGGGCCGTCTTCGCTTTCGCTTCGATCCTATACTCGGTATTCATCATGACTAAGATAAGACGTGGGGCCTCCACATGGATATTTCTAGGAATAACCTCATTCAGCATGTTCTTCTCGATGTTGCTCGGTGTAGTCGGAGCAGTCTTCCCAGTCGACCCCTCAATCCAGCGCCTCGAGCAGTACATTTTCATGCTAGCCGGCGCCTTCGCCTTCGCCTTGGGCGGGGTCACCCTGCATGGGATGTTCGTCTACAAGGAGGGTTAGGGCACAGTTGATCTTTGCAGAGCCGTTGATAGACGCACTCGCTGCAGTAGTCTTCCTCTTTGCAGCAACCTTCTACCTCATGGTGGCGTACGTAGAGAGGCGGGGAGGAGCCGCATGGAGGATCTTCGGCCTGACAGCCACAATATGGTTCGCCGTGATCTATGTGAAGCTGATCGCAAACATGACAGAGTGGTCTTGGATGTACGGTCTAGTCAGGTCGGCGGTAGCGCTCAGCCTTGGACTCTACCTCTGCGGATTGGTCGCCCTAGCTAGAATGCTGAGGTAGTTCAAGGACTAGCTCCTGACTGGATTTCCCCGCATGAGAGTCCTACGCCTCAGTGATATTGAATGATGCGGCTCACACTTCTGCAGACATCGTCCTGCTTGGCCCCCTTAACATGTGAATGAAAAAAGACATACGAGCCAAGAGCGCGGCACGTATTGACGGGTTTCGGGGTGGAGCGTAATCTGTTCCGCCTTTGAGAGTGTCTTGGCAATAGGAGCGGTTGACGTGGCCCCTCTGGCCTCCTCAGCCAAGAGAACGGGTTTAAGGGTCTATGCCGTCGACTACTACGGTGACCAAGACGTTAGGCGAAGCTCTATCGCCAGCCTGTCAGTAGCTCGACAAGGAGGCTCCTACGGAAACGTTCTTGACGAATTTCATGCTGAGGCACTTCTCAGGCTTGCTGAGAGACTCTGCGAGAACCACACGGTAGATGTCTCAATTCTATCATCAGGATTCGACGACTCTTTCGATACTCTATCGCGGCTGCATAGACTCGTGCCTATCTTGGGAAACAGCCCTGACCTGTTTCGCAGAGTGCGTGAAAGGTCAAGCTTCTTCGCCGAGCTTAAGCGGCTGGGAGTAGATCACCCAGAAACCGAGGTTGCTGAAAGCCATGCTGAAGTGAAGAGGATCGCCAGAGACATCGGCTTTCCTGTCTTGATCAAACCTGTCGACGGCTTCGGCGGAGCAGGTATCAGAAAAGCATCTGACACACAGCGCTTGGAGGAGGCTTCGACAGCAGTTCGGCGGTTGAGTAGCCGAGTTGCAGTCCAGAGGTATATCCCAGGCATGGATGTAAGCGTCTCTGTGATCGCCGCCCCTGGCAGGGCTCAGGCCTTGGCTGTGAGCCAGCAGTTGCTTGGGGTTGCTCAGGTTGGTCAACAGGAGCCCTTCGGATACTGCGGGAACATTGTTCCACTCACAGAATCGGGAAGCATCATAGAGCGATGCAAGGTTGTGGCTGAGCGTGTAGTTGCCCACTTCGGACTGGTCGGCTCTAATGGTGTAGACATGGTGATCTCTGAGGAGGGCAGACCTTACGTCGTCGAGGTCAACCCACGTTTTCAAGGTACGATGGAATGTGTGGAGCAGGTCTTGGCGATGAACCTGGTACAGGCGCATGTAAGTGCATGCCGGGACGGGGCCCTTCCGGAGACACCGTTCAAGGCTGAGGGTTTCTGCATCAGGCTTGTGCTCTTTGCGAAACGGCGTTCAGTAGTTCCTGACCTGAGCGTATTCAAAGAGTGTAGGGACATCCCTTTTGCCGGGGCTGTGATTGAGAAAGGAGCCCCCATATGTTCTGTTGTAGTCCATGGACGCAACAGGGGTCTTGTCTTGAGACGGGCGAAAGAGGTATCCGGCTCAGTGTACAGTTCACTGTCCTGTTTGTAAAGGTGGGTGAGTGTGAAGGTGTTTCATGAGAGCAGGACAGTCGCAACAGTGGCGGTCTTCGCCGCCGCACATGTAGTACTGGACTCAATACCAGTCTACGCTTTCAGGGAGTGGGGAATGTACTTGGAGCCTCTCGAAGGGATCATCTTGGGGCCTGCACTTGGTGTGCTGGCGGCCTTCATAGGCGCCACTGTCTCCAGGGCTGTGATTGGGGCAAGCGTATTCTCATTCATCTATGGAGTGGCTGGAGAGTCTGTCAGTGTGTTGGTCGCAGGCCTGCTTGTCAAGGATAGAGCGAAGGTCGTTGCAGCGATCTACGCATTCATGTTACTGGCATACTTCATACACCCGTACGGGTTGAGGTTGCCTCTGTGGGCCATGATGGACTGCTTGGCGGCCTTCATCCTGATCTACCCGGCCGCTCTACTGAGCAGGCAGCTCCTACAGGCCGACAAGGAGGTCAAGTTGTTCCCACTCGCCGTCATGCTGACATCGTTCGTCTCCACCGTCGCGCATTCACTTACAATGATCTTCATACTTATTCCAGTTGGAACCTATGCGGTAGAGTTTGGATCATTCGAAGCTGTCTACTACGCCTTCATTGTAGGTGCAGCCGGCTCGTACTTGGAGGATCTTATGGTGATAGTGGCCTCCTTCCTAGTCTACTCACCGATCCTCCTCTTCCTACGGAGATCAGGGATCTTAGATTTCCCTATGTCATGAATCCATTCAAGCCGTGACAGTGAGTCCCTGATGTCTTCAGGCACTCTGGATCGCCTGGATAATGGCTTCAACCAGGAGGCTGTCCGGGCTGAATCCGTAGTCGGCTCCAGCATGCCGGTCGAACAGCCGCTCATGCTTGGGATCATTGATCCGTGCGATGACTTTTGGTACATGAAACTCATTCTTCGCGAGCATGGCGATCGAGAGGTTCCTGTCGTCAGCCCCTGTCAGGACCGCCAACGTCTCAGCCTTCTCTAGACCGGCCTTCCGTAGCACTTCAATTCTTGAGGCGTCTCCCAGAATCGTCGAGGCTGTGGGCGCCTTCTCGTTCAACTCCTTCAGAGCATCTTCATCGATGTCGATGACTGTGACCTTGTGTCCTCCTGAAGAGAGCCTGATGGCCAGGTAGGCGCCGGCTCCGCCAGCACCCACTATCACAGCGAACATGCCCGTGGTACTCCTAATGGCTGAGCAGCTCCTCAACC
>JAWCLX010000081.1:5262-6103 GCA_038850385.1 Bathyarchaeia archaeon
ATAAGGTACGACCGCCTTGCCCTGCCTGGTGACCGCCACAGTCAACACTTCACGTGGCACATTCACATCCTCAACAGGCCTCCCAGCCAGAGCCGGCGGAACCGCCAACTCAATGATCTGAACCTCACCACTTCCTATTGTGAGCTTTGAATGTAGTTCAGGATGAACCAGTACATCCTTCATCAGGTTCGCACCCCACTCTGTTGGTGAGATCGTCAAGATCCCTAGTCGCCTGTAGATCTCTGCGTCTGATGGGTCAAAGACCCTTATCGCCAGCTTAGGGACCCGGAACTTGTTCTTCGCGATGATGGCTATGGTTGCATTAAGGCTGTCGCTGTCAGTGGCTGCTGCCAAAGCGTCGGCACCCTGTATCCCTGCTTTAGACAGGATCTCTCTGTCAAGCGCGTCCCCTTGGATGCGCATTCCCCTGAATCCAGCGCTCAGCCGGTTGAATGCTTGGGAATCCTTATCTATGACAGTCACTCTATGCCCTTCAGAATAGAGCAGGTCAGCCAAGTGTGAGCCCACCCTGCCGCATCCAATTACGATGACGTTTATCTCCTTCACCCCTCGGAGCTGCTGGTCAAGCGATTCCTGCGTCTGACAATCAGTTTTCTCACCTCATCAGCTAAAAGTATTGTTGGAGCGAATGCAAGGGGCAGGAGCCAGTGATGGGGGAGCAGTGGGGCTGTCCCAAATATTGGGTTGAGGAAGGGCAGGTAGACCAGTGATAAGATGATGGACAGTTCGAATGCAAGTCCGAGTGGGAGAAGCGGGTTTATTCTGATGCTCCTCTTGAGGCTTGAAGATCTCTCGGTTCTGCATGCGAAGACATTTCCTA
>JAWCLX010000082.1:0-6087 GCA_038850385.1 Bathyarchaeia archaeon
ATACGTGCCGCCGGGAGATCCATGCCCCATATGCCCGATAACCAGCAGTCAATATGGGCGACTGGTAGGTCTGAGGAATCCTTGCGATGCACCCCTGGAAGAGGGTAAGATTCCATCATTATCCACCACGATCTCTCTAGTCGCCTCGATCCAAGCTCAGGAGATTGCGAAGATACTCATAGGCTACGATGATTTCTGGAAGAGGGGAGAGTGGCCTGAGGAGACAGGGAGACCTATTGAAGGAATCTGGCTTGGTGACCTAAGGTACAACAAATACACTATTGTGAAACTGGTCAAAAACCCGGATTGCATGGTCTGCGGAGAACATGGCGAGTCAAGAGAGATCGTGAAGAGGATCGAGGTCCCGCTAGCTAGACTAGCCTCACCGGAAGAACGGAACAAGGTCCTGAGAGAACTCTTCCCTGACTCTGAGGAGTTCCTCTTCTTCAACCTTCAAAGGGGCTCCGCAAAGATTGATGAGAGTTCATTCAAGAACAATACTTTGAGGAGCGGCGACTATATTCTAGTTACTCTTAAAAGAAAGGGTGGCGGATATTCTGAGGCGGTTGCTAAACTGACTTAGACACGGAGAGATGGTTGAATGCCGACATGTCCTAGATGCGGCAAGGTGAATCCGAAGAGAGCCAAGTTCTGTTACGATTGCGGCGGCCCAATGTATCCTCCGCCTGCCTCAACGCCTCCCTCAGTCACGCCGACAGTATCAGTTCAGCCTGCACCAAGACCGTCCCCGACGGTTCGCGTCATCTCACCTACAGGAGTCCCGCAGCCAACACCGGCTACCCCCCAGAATATCCCTGCAAGGGTCTCCATGAGGATCCCGTCGATGGGGACGTGCAGCTACCACCGTGAGCTCCCCGCTACGTACATCTGCAGCAGATGCGGCCGGTCGATCTGCAAGTCTTGTGGAAGACAGTATCTCGGCATGGTGTTCTGCACACAGTGCTACGGGCTCTCTGTTCCTGTGCCGCAGTACTGGCCGACGTATCAATACAGATATGGGACTTACTGACCGCCCCACTCTCACCCTAAGTTCTCAGCCACTCGGGGCCAGTCGCCCTGCGTCTCTAAGCCTCTTAGTGGATTCTTCAAGCTGCTCGATGGTTATCCCCAGATCCTTGGAGGCTTGGCTTAGAGAGATCACCCCTGAACGCTCCAAGATGTACTCATATACCCTTTCGTCCAGAGGTGTGAGCGCTGGGGCGACGGTCAACTCGGTCTTTCGAGGCTTAACCGGCTTGACCTCTGAGGGCAGCGCCTTTCTTCTGAGTCTCCTCCACCTCAACACAAGCAGAAGGGATGAGGCTATGCCGCCGGCAGCCACGACCCCTAAGACCCCTGCCAAGGCTGAAGGATTGATGATGAGGATCTCGGTCTCACAGAGGCTTGGAGCAGATCTCTCGTCCCCGGCAAAAGACACACTAACTTTCAGCTTCCTGAAGAAGACCGCTGGCTGCAGGGTGAGCACCGTCTTCGCGTAGCCGGTCGAGTTTGTAGACAGGTTCGCCGCAGCTTCACCGTCGACTAGAACAGTCAAAGGAGCATTACCTAGCGGTCGACCAAGCAGATCCCTTAGGGAAACCTCAAGGTTTACGGTGCTGTCCAGAGTCATTGCGGGGGCGGCTCGCACAGTCACTCTTGTCGAGGCTTGTGTGACCTTGATGATTGAGTGATTGCTGCTCTCCAAGTAGTTTCTGGAACCGGCGAAGGAAGCTCTGAGTTCAGCTTCTCCTGAAGCGTTAAGGCTGAAGCTGAAGGATGCTCTACCCTGATCATCAGTCTTCCCCTGATGTGAGAGGTTCAGTAGGCCTGAAACTATCGTGAACTCCAGAGTCTGGTTTGGTATGGGCCGCAGCCTCTCGTCGACGAGTGAGAGGCTGAATGTTGCAGGGATGGTTGCGTTCACTAGCGTTTGCGTCTCAACAAACAAGGAGGTTGCGAGAGGCAAGACTCTCGCCTCAAAGATCTCAGAGGTATTCATGTAGTATTCTGATCCTCCATAGCTCAGCTTGACGCTGTGGTTACCTGAATCGAGACCTTCAAGAAGTTCGTAGGTAGCCGTGCCGGAGGGTGAGGTCACATTATCGAGGGTAACTGACCCCACTGAGAGTGTGATGAGCTCACCGGCGAGCGGGTTCTTCTTCTCGTCGAGCAACTCCGCCTTAAACTTGATAACATCACCATATTTTGGGGCGGGAGGGTTGAAAGTGTAGATTATCCTCGGCCGCATCCTTTCCAGGTTAAATTCCAATGTCCAATCCTGGTGGTGTGAGATCAAACGGTGGTCATTAAAGGAGATTCTCATGCAGATCTTGTGGAGCCCCGGCTTCGTCTCTCTGCTGTTCAGGGCGCTGAGGGTGAATGTAAGGGTCACGGTCTGGCCTGCTGGGACAGTTCCAAGATCTCCGCTGCTGAGCGGGCTTATCCTGAGGCTCGAATTCATCACTGTGACTACTACGTCGCGCATGTCATCGTTTCCAGTGTTTGTGAAGTTCACCTTCAAAGATGACTTGTCGCTTCTGCCCCAGACCGCCTTCATTGGGGAGAAGGTAAACTCTCCAGCGGCCAGTTTAACGACAGTCAATGAGAGCGGTCTGAGATCATGCAGTGTATCAGAGGGAGATGAGCGGAGTTCAACGTTGATCCTGTATGTTTCAGGCCCGATCCAGCCGTCCAATATCACAGTCAATTCGGAGGTTGTCTCGCCTACACTGCACGAGAAAGGTTTCGACACTCCATCAAATACTATCTGACCGTCTCGGTAGACCCTGACGTAGAATTCTGTTTCGGTAGAGTTTCTGTTGTTAACGGCGAAGAGCAGGCTCACGCTTTCACCCTCATAGATCTTCTGTTGTTGGAGTCTCACGTATGTGAAGGCTGCCGCTCCTTCCACAGGTTCGGAGTTGACTTGAGTGAATTGGCCTGCCGGATGGATGAGAGCCAACAGCGCTGCGCCGACCAAGATCATGTAGACCCGTCGCTTCAAGAACGCTCCACTGAGAATGATAGGGCGGGACCAAATCAATTAAACTTTAATACGAAACGGAATCTACAGCTACGCGAAATGGGGGTTCGCTGGCATGGAGACGGTGTCGCGGGGAGAAAAGGCGATAATATACCCTGGTGAAAGGTACACTCCGAGAGAGAGGGTCTGGAAGATACTGGAACATCAAGAGGCAGACAGGGTCACTGCTGAACTTGGCGGATGCCTCTCCTTCATGATGAAACAGTCATACTTCAACCTTAAACACTATCTTCACCTCCCAATATTCTTCAAAGAGATAGATTACTGGCCAGGCGGCACCCACTACACGTCTTGGTGGACGACACCTATCGATGAGAGGATCTATAGGAGATTCAGAATAGACTTCAGGCCTATATCGATAAGACTCGCCAGGCCCTTCATACCCCAGAAGCTGTTTCCGGATAACTCATTCATAGACGAGTGCGGATTTCACCGGAAGGCAGGTGAACTCTACCTAGAATTCGCCACTCCAGCCCCACTTGAAGACAAGGATACGGTTGACGAGATAATCAATGATCCTTACTGGCCAGACCCTGAGAAGGACAGGTCTGTTGACGGTCTCGACAGGAAAGCGAAACGCCTCGACGAGGCAGGATACGCTGTCTGCTGCGTCGCGCCTATGGGTGGGCCTTTCGAGGTCTCATGGCAACGCAGGGGATTCAACAAGTTCATAGAAGACCTCTACTTCAGACCTTACATCGCAAACGCTCTGCTGGACAAGGTGACGAAGCTACTCATCCAGATGTACGGGATGATGCTTGACCAGATAGGTGACTACTGTACACTCGTCGGTACAGCTGACGATATGGGAGCTCAGACGTCGGGTCTTTTAAGCCTGAAGACGTACAGGGATTTCATAAAGCCTCGGCATAAACAGCTCTACGATTTCATTCATAAGAAGACTGCGGGCAAGATCTACCTTCACAGCTGCGGGAATGTTGAGATGTACATCAAAGACTTCATCGAGGAGGGAGTAAATGTTCTTAATCCTGTTCAGCCGGAATGCCCAGACATGGGGCTGGCTAAGCTGAAGGAGAAGTATGGAGACAAGCTGACCTTCTGTGGTGGGGTAAGCTCACAGAGGGTTCTGCCGCGAGGCACGCCGGCTGATGTTGAAGCAGAGGTTAAACGTGTCATAAAGGAGGGTGCGGCTGGCGGAGGGTTGATAGTCGCGCCTGGACACATAATCCAGCCTGAGGTTCCGCCGTGGAACGTGTGTGCACTATACGACTCCGTTATCAAGCATGGAGCTTACCCAATCAAGCTGTAGGGATGTTCTGATGTCTCAGAAAGAGATCTTGGAAAGATTCAAGCAGTCGATAGTCGACCTTGACTATGAAAAGGCTCTTGATGCAACCAAGGAGGCTCTGAAAGCCGGCTTCACCCCATACGACGTCATGGATGCCATGAGGGAAGCGAGCAACGTCGTTGGAGAGAAGTTTGAGTCCTGTGAGTACTTCATAAGTGAGCTCGTCATAGCCGGAACCATAATGAAGTCGGCCTCTGACCTGTTGAAGCCTCACATGGCAGGCAGCCAAGTCAAGTATAGAGGGAAGGTTGTGATCGGGAGTGCGCCTGGAGATCTCCATGACATTGGCAAGAACCTTGTTGTTGTAAGCTTGATGGGTGCGGGATTCGAGGTTCTAGACCTGGGGATCGACGTGCCAGCAGAAAGGTTTGTGAAGGCGGCCAAGGAGGAGTCGCCTGATATCATAGGGATCTCCGCACTCACCAGTACGACTATGATGAGGATCGGTGAGGTCATCGAGGCTCTGAGGGCGTCGTCCATACGTGACAGGGTTAAGGTGATCCTTGGTGGAGCACCGCTTACTGAAGAGTTCTCCAAGAGTGTTGGGGCTGACGCCTATGCGAAGGACGTGATCGACGGGATAAGAATCTGTGAGAGGTGGGTCTCAGGCTAGCCGAGGGGCCATCAAGTACGCTGATCCAGGCTACTTCGAAGCTATCTTGCTCCACTTCCCACTCTTCTCATCGAATTCATATTCCCCGAAATCTGAGCCTAGCACCACAGCTCTGTCTATCCTGTACCTCTTTGAAGCTTCATGATATCCAAAGTATATCTGCGACGGTGACCGTGGAAGATTCTTGTTATGGGCAAGTGTCCACAGGCTGTCGAGAGCCCAGTAAAGATGCTCGAACGCTGCCTCAAGTGTCTTCTGTTCACTAGTCCTACACCTCATATTCGCCTTGACACCGCCAATTGAGCACTCGAAAGAGACGAGGGGGGCCTCACCGTCTCGCTGTCTGGCCAGTATCTTAGATATCTCCTTCCTGGCCTTCTTCCAGTAATCACTCCTGATAACCCCGAGCAGATACGGTATATTCTCTTTTGTGATCTCCCCGAAGGAGAAGACGGCCGTCGGCGGGCTCTCCTCCGAAGCCTTAAGAATGTACGTTCGGTTCTTAAGCTCAAACGCTCCCCCTAGAGCCTCAGCAATCTTTTGAAGCTCCTTCTCCTCAAATCGGTCATCCAATGCGATTGAGAGTTTAAGCCTCTCCATATCTATCAACACCCAGAAGCATGTAGTCGTCAAAAGAAAAATCTTGTCCAGCATTCCTCCTAAGCTGCACCGTGAGAACTACGTTGGCTGCTCAGACCCGCACTCGGTACAGTACCGAGCCTCACGTTCTATCAGCCTACCACACCTGACACATACCTTCTGACGTAACGGTGGGAAGGCGCCTACTTCTGGCTGCTCATCCTGAAGCCCCAGAAGACCCGCTGACCTTAATCTTCCTATAGACGCCTGCAACTCGGCTGCCGCGAGACTCAGATCCGACGCTGCCTTCGAGAGAGAGATCTCGCCTCCGTGAGCCTCAATATACCTGAAGACTCTATCATCTATCTCAGATGTTGATGGTGTGAACTCAACAGTCATAGGCGTGGTGATCGTAACGCGTGGAGGCGGCAGATCGACTCTTGCAGAGACTCGATCAACATTGTCGCCAGGAGCCTTTCCAGAGCCACCTCCTAGACTCCGTTCCATCCTGTCGAGTGCATTTCTGAGACGATCCTCAACTCT
>JAWCLX010000083.1:0-343 GCA_038850385.1 Bathyarchaeia archaeon
AGGGTGCTTTGTTGAGAAGGACTGGAAGAGATACGTCCAGCTTGTCTGCGTCGGCCACGAGATCATACGATCCGCAGCGCAGCTGGCTGATGAAGCCAGAGAAATCGAGAAAACCCTTGACTCATTGACCAGAAAACCCCACGATGATGAGGGTCTGACGTTACTAAAGAGAAGACTCATGGAGAAACCGCAGCCTCCACAGTAAATCCTTTGCAAGATCTCCAGTCTAGGCTGAAGGGGCTGAAGTTCCCTACCCGCATATCAGTGCCTGCACCGGAGGCTTCTATCCATGCTGGAAAAACTTAACTTCAGCAGCGGGAACCGCTCTGTTGCTTAAAGGGCA
>JAWCLX010000083.1:353-4512 GCA_038850385.1 Bathyarchaeia archaeon
CTGAGCAATGTGCTCATAGTCAGAATGAAGCCGAAAGAAGAGTTGAGGGCTAAGCTTGAAGACGTTATGTTAGAGAACGGCTTCAAGAGGGCGGTCATACTATCAGCCATAGGAAGCGTCTACGAAGCGACCTTCCACGGGGTTAAGCCTGGTTCAGAACTGCCATACAACCCGGACCAGATAACCACAGTGAAGATGAGAGGTCCATTCGAGGTCTTGACGATGGAGGGTAACATACTCCCATCACGCAAACGTCTCATCCCCCACATCCACGTCACCCTAGGAGCCCATGACGGGACCGTGGTAGGCGGCCACTTGGACAGGGCAACCGTTTACACCACAATTGAACTGTTCTTGGCCGAGGTTAGAGGATCCCGAGTCTTCAAGGCAGATGATTTAGGCGCAGGCGGAATACAGATCAGCTTACCAATCGGGGTACAGTGAAGTGCCGCACAAGGATGAGCTTGTCAACCTACTCTACGAGAAGGCAAGAATCCTCAGAAGACACGCGATAGAGATGATGCGGCAGGCTGGACAAGGTTGGCTCGGCGGCTCATTCTCTGAAGCCGAGATAATTACTGCACTCTATTTTCACCATATGAGACACGATCCCAAGAATCCAGGCTGGCCTGAAAGAGACAGACTAGTCCTCTCTAAGGCACATTGCTGCGAGATGCTTTACGCAGCTTTAGGTGAGGCTGGCTACTTCACCAAGGATCAGTTCTTGTCATATGGGAGGTTTAAGGGGCTGCTACAGGCTCATAGCCAAAGGACAACGCCTGGAGTCGACTACTCAGGAGGATCATTAGGCACAGGCCTCTCATTCGCTGTGGGCAGCGCCCTTGCAGCAAGGATAAGCAGCTCAAAGAGCTCATCAGGCTTGAAGCCGTTCAGGTACAGGGTCTACTGCATAGTCGGTGACGGCGAATGCGATGAGGGGCAGATATGGGAGGCGGCTATGGCCGCCGCCCACTATAGGCTGGATAACCTGACCGTCATCCTGGATAGGAACAGATACCAGTCAACAGGCCCAGTCTCCGAGACTATGGAGATAGAGCCGCTTGCGGAGAAATGGAGCAGCTTCGGCTGGAACGTAATTGAGATCGACGGTCACGACATACGCCAGATCCTCGAAGCATTGGAAGATGCCAACAGAGCCTACTGTAAGCCAACCATCATCATAGCGAATACGATCAAGGGTAAGGGTGCACCCTCGCTTGAAGGAAGTGTCCACTTCATCTCGATAACGGAGAAGATATACTCTGAGGTGGTTGAAGCACTCGAAAAACAGAAAGCGGAATAGAGAATGGAGGTCAGACATCTCGCAATGAAGCCGAGAGAACTGAGGTCTATGTATTCAGGGCATAATGAGGCTCTCGTGGAGCTCTCTGATGAGAACGCTGACGTGGTGGCTCTCTACGCAGACTTTCCGCAGGACGTCGCCGGTCCTCACTTCCGTAGGAGATATCCCGATAGGATATTAAACCTCGGCATAGCGGAAGCGAATATGATCACTGTCGCAGCGGGCCTTGCTGAGGCAGGCAAGATACCTTACACACACTGCCACAGCATCTTCGCTGTTGGGAGAGCTTACAACCAGATAAGGCAGATCGCATTCGACAGATTCAACGTGAAGATGATCCTTTGCAACACCGGCATCTTCTGGCCTTTTATGGGTGGGTCACACCAAGTAGTTGAGGAGATAGCCTCACTTAGAGCAATCCCGGACCTAGTGTTGCTCTCACCATCAGATGCGATTCAGGCGAAGAAGGCGACGAAAGCGGCGGCTGAGTACATTGGGCCAGTGGCGATTAGGCTTGCTGAACCAAAGATCCCAGTGATCTTCGATGAGGACACTTGTTTCAGGATAGGCGAGGCCGTGGAGTTGAGGGATGGCAGTGATCTGGCTTTAGTCTCAACTGGTGCCATGCTCATGCAGTCTCTTGAGGCTTCCGAGTTCCTAGCAGAGAGAGGAATCTCAGCCAGAGTCATCAACATCCACACCATAAAGCCACTCGATGAGGAGTCGATCAAGAAAGCTGCTCGAGATACTGGAGGAATAGTGACTGTGGAGGACAGCAGCATAATAGGTGGTTTGGGCGGAGCCGTGGCAGAAGTTCTCTCGGAGTGCTATCCGGTCCCAGTGAGGAGAATAGGTGTCAGAGACAGATTTGGCCAGACAGGGAATATGGTTGAACTCGCGTCCGAATATGCTCTCTCGCAGGCTGACATAGTCGAAGCGGCGGAGAAAGTGGTTGCGAACAAAAGGCGGTAGTATGTCATCAACCTGTTGAGCCTTTCTTGGTCACATTATCAGTCTTATATTGCGAGATCGGAATCTAGTATTTGAAGGCGTGTATAGACATGGAAAGAGCAAAAGTTACGATACGCGACCTTCTTGATATGAAGAAGAAAGGCAGAAAGATTGTTGCGATAAGCCTGTACGACTACCCAACGGCTTATTTCGCCGATAAAGCTGGTGTCGACGTCATTCTGGTCGGAGACGGGAGTGTCGGAATGACCGCGCTTGGATACAGCAGCACCGTCCCTGTCACGATGGACGATATGATGACTTTCTGCAAAGCAGTAGTCAGGGGTGTGAAGCACTCCTTAGTTCTAGCAGATATGCCGTTTATGTCTTACCGAAATGTTGAAGAAGCGTTGAAGAACGCTGGGCGCTTCATGAAGGAAAGCGGCGTCGATGCTGTGAAGCTGGAAGGAGGCAGAGAAATGTCTGACAGGGTGAAGGCGATAAGTGAGGTTGGAATACCAGTTGTGGGCCATATAGGGCTTACACCTCAGACCGCTTCCCTCGCAGGCGGATACAATACACAGGGCAAGACCGCTCAGAGCGCAAAGCGCATAATTGACGACGCGGCAGTTCTAGAGGAGTCTGGTGCGTCAGCGATCGTCCTCGAGTTCACAACAGCCGAGGCTGCCCGACTGGTATCGGAAAGGCTGAAGATCCCCACTATAGGCTGGGGCTCAGGCCCTCACTGTGACGGTGTAGGTCTGAACATATCTGACATCCTAGGCTTCTCCCTAGGGCTCGTCCCGAGATTTGCGAAGCAGTACGCCAACTTGCACGAGACTATTGTGGCTGCACTCATCAGCTACAGGCTCGACGTTCAGGAGGGCAGGTTCCCTGAGGAGATGCACGTGACCCACATGGATAAGGCTGAATATGAAGACCTCCTAAGAGGGATGACCTGACAGCGGAACCGAAACGATACAGGACATCCTTGGAGGAGAGGTTCTAGGCGAGGGGGAGACCCCTCTGAGAAGGCTTTTAGACAGTAACGACCTATTCGGAGACAATACATCTGCGTCAACTCAGCCAGGAGATGTGGGGGAATGCAATCAATCCAAGTGACCCTTTTGACTGGGAGAAGTCTCAGCCAAGGTCGATCAAAAGAGCAGGGTAAACTCTCTGATCTTCACCTCCAGTCTGTGGCTTGCTGCGAGATCAACACCGAGGATCTCTTGAAGATTGGAGTCAGTCACGGAGAGAACGTTTGCCTCAGTACTGAGCATGGGAGGGTTGTGGTCAGGGCGGTCTCCCCGACGCAGCCCATCCCGCCAGGCGTTGTCTTCATGCCCTATGGCCTCTGGGCAGCACAGATCGTGGGCTGCGATACTGACGGGTCTGGCATGCCAACTTGCAAAGGAATTTCCGCAACATTGAGCCCGGCGATAGGTCAAGATGTCCTGAAGGTGGAGGAGCTGGTAAGACTATCATTTGGAAAGACCGACAGAAAGAATCGAAAGCTGGAGTGACTGATCAATGGACAAGAAGGTTATCGAAAACGCTGTCTGCACAGTCTGCGGTTGTTGCTGCGACCATCTTGAGGTGGTGGTTGAAGAGAACAGGATAGTAAACGTGAGGAATGCATGCGCAATGTCAAGCAGCAAACTCCTAGGATACATGAACGAACGGATTACGAAACCGATGATGAGGGGAAAGATGGGACTGTCAGAGTGTACATATGAGAGGGCCATCGATGCGACAGCGAGAATACTTGCCAGGTCAAGATCACCGCTCCTCTACGGTTGGAGCCTCACCAGCTGTGAGGCTGTTGAGGTTGGCGTCGAACTTGCAGAGGAGACTGGAGGCTTCATCGACAACACGACTTCAACCTGTCACGGACCTACAATACTT
>JAWCLX010000083.1:4522-6056 GCA_038850385.1 Bathyarchaeia archaeon
GGGGAGTCGTCATGCACGCTCGGGGAAGTCCGTCACAGGGCTGACTTAGTAGTCTACTGGGGCAGCAACCCTGTCCACGCGCACCCACTGCACATCTCCAGATACGCTGTCACATGCAAAGGTCGATTTCGCCCCTCAAGGGCGGAAAGGAGGCTGGTGGTACTTGATGTTCGGAGGACTGACACCGCCAAGATGGCAGATGTCTTCATCCAGGTGAGACCCAACGAGGACTACGAGCTTATGTGCGCCCTCACGGCTGCGGTGCGAGGGGACGAGATTGAGGTGGAAGAGGTAGCAGGCGTCCCGACCGAGAGGATCGAAGAGCTCGCCGAGTTAATGATCAACTGCGAGTTCGGAGTTCTTTTCTTCGGTCTCGGCCTCACCATGAGCTCAGGCAAGAACAGGAACATCGAAGCCGCGCTGCTTCTAGTTCGGGAACTGAACTCTAGGACAAAGTTCGTCATAATGCCGATGAGGGGGCACTTCAACGTCAACGGCGCGAACAACGTCACGACCTGGCTGACAGGCTACCCCTACGCAGTTGACTTTACGCAGGGATATCCAAGATACAACCCCGGCGAGACCTCCGCAGTAGACCTGCTTGCCAGAAACGAGTGCGACTCAGCTCTGATCGTCGCTTCGGATCCGGTGTCGAACTTTCCTCGTCAGGCAGTGGAGAACCTGACCTCCATCCCTCTAGTGACAATAGACCCTCACATAACGCCAACAACCTTGTGTTCCGACATCGTCTTACCCTCGACACACGTTGGAGTAGAGGTAGGTGGGACAGTATACAGGATGGATGGAGTTGTCTTGGAGACGAGACCTCTGGTGAAGCCGCCTCGAGGGATCAAGTCTGACGTCGAGATCCTCCGCTCAATCCTTCGCAAGGTTAAGTCTCTCAGGAGGGCTGGGTCATGATTAGCGAGCTGGCCATAATAAACGGGACCGTATTCGATCCGCTTAACAATATTCGGGGAGAGAAAAAGGACATATTCATCCGGGACGGGAAGATAGTCGCGTCGGTCCGGCGGAGATGCCGCAAGATCGATGCGTCAGGTATGATAGTCATGCCTGGCGGGGTGGACCTCCACTCCCACATTGCCGGGTCAAAGGTCAATTCCGGTAGGCTACTGCGACCTGAAGACCACCGCCAAGATGTTGAGCCGAAGACAAGACACACCCTCTCTGGAGTAGGACATTCCGTACCTTCAACCAGGACGACGGGCTACAGATATGCAAGGATGGGGTACACCACTGTCTTCGAACCTGCAACCCCGCCGCTGAAGACAAGACATACACATGAAGAACTGAACTCGACACCGATAATCGACAAGGCCTGCTTCCCACTCCTTGGAAACAACTGGTTCGTGATGGAATACCTGAGAGACGAAAAAATCAAAGAGTGCGCCACCTATGTTGCATGGATGCTCAAAGCTACCAAAGGATACGCGATCAAGATAGTCGATCCAGGAGGAGTTGAGGTGTGGGGCTGGGGGAAGTTTCTCCGTGGGCTCGACGAGACAGTTGCAAA
>JAWCLX010000084.1:0-4417 GCA_038850385.1 Bathyarchaeia archaeon
TGTGATAATCCGGCCCTCGGCACCAATCTCCGGCGCCGTTGTCGCTTGAACTTGACCACCTGTCCGCCTATCGCAGCTGTGTCAACGACTTAGAGAATACCTGAAGACTAGTGCAGCCACGCTGTTCAAGTGCCGGGGTAAGATGTCCAGAATGCCTCTATTGAATACTTAGAATAGATGGGAAGGCTTAATCGTCAAGAGGTCTAGAGAGGGTACCTCAGATGGAATGTGAATCCTGAAGCATACTGCCAAAGCTGTGGGGAGAAGCAGCAGTTTAAGGGCTTGTATTGTTGGAATTGTGGGGCGCTTGTTGAGGCTGAACCAGCCTCAGAGCCTGAGAGGGAGATGACGGACACAGAGATTGAGGCCCTTCTTCGCATGCGTAGGGAGAAGGATATTTTCTTCAAGTATCATCCCTACTCGCCCATCCCTAGGGAACTGAGATCAAAGTTCACGGGCTTGAATTACTTCCCGGTAGATCCGTCTTACAGGTTTCTCTGCCGGATAAACAGATACTGTACCCAGACTTCAGCAATAATGATGACCAGTACCGGTGAGGAGAAGGGCTACCTCAGGGTCGGTTACTTCAGGTTCATGACCGGCGGTAAGGTGCAGTCTCTACAGGCATATAGTTCTGAGAGTGAAGGCAGCCGCGAGGGAGAGAAGGAGACTTTATTCATTCCCTTCAGAGACGAGACGTCGGGGAAGGAGTCATACGGTGCGGGCAGATACCTTGAGGCCGAGCTGAAGGATGACGGCCTCTTTATCTTAGATTTTAACAGAGCCTACAACCCATACTGTGCGTACAGCGTGAACTACAGCTGCCCAATCCCTCCCAAGGGGAACTGGCTTGAAGTGGAAGTCAAAGCCGGCGAGAAGATATTCAAGGAGTGACAGTTCAATACACTTATGATGCTGGGAGAGCAGGCTTGCAGGAAATGGAGTCAAGACGCGGATTGAAAAAAGAACTCTCAAGGATCCAGAGGCGTGATGATGACGCTACCTCATCTATTATCAACGAGTTCCTGAGCGAACTCATCAAGATCGAGAAACATGAGGACAAGATGATAACATCCATGGTTAAACTGATCGAGTCAACGGAGAGGCTGAACAGACGACTCGAAAGCCTCACATGGCTGATGCTGGTCTTGACAGCTATAACCTTCGTCATCTCCATACCGAATACCGTAGCAACGATCATAGGGATCCCGAGAGTAAGTGATATTGTCAGCGTAGAGATTATCCTAGCTTTGATCGCGATATCGGCTATCACTCCACTGCTCTTGGTCATCTACCCAAGATGGCTTATGGTGAGGTGGTGGAGCAAGCTGAGAGAGAACCTCAGTGAGGAGTAACCTTGACCTCTCAGGGAGGCGTAGCGGCGCCATCAGCGGTGATCCAGTGGATCCGCCGACTCTTAATAGATAAATAGCCTCATATTCATCATATGCGTGTCCCAATGCGGCCGTAGTCCAGCTTGGTCTAAGACATCGGCCTGCCATAAGCATATGCAGACCGCCGGTGACCCGGGAGATCGCTTCAAACGATCCGGGAATTCAAATCCCGGCGGCCGCACACCCCCTAGCGATTTCGAAGTAAACTCTGTTCTTTCTTGAGAATCCTGACCTGTCTAAGGTTGACGTAATTCTGGATGTGAGGGGACCGCTAACTACGTTCATATTCCCAGATCTAGATTTTTGAAGCATCGTCCATTCCCTTGTCAAGTTAGGGATTCTACGGTGACCATGTGAGGGCTGTGAACTGCTGTGGTGGTTGCCGCTTAGACAGAGGTCTGGGTGACATGCGGACTCAGTCCGAAATCTCTCCAGTCAGACCAGCCCGTGACTATGAGACAAGCAGGTTATCAGACATCTCCTCACATAATTTTTTGGGTCATCGATCAGCCTAAGCTTTGACGTAGACCTACTGTTAATCGATCCGAAAATGTCTTGTGAGGTACGGCATAGGATCCCTCACTTCTTTCGTCCACAAATGTTAAAAGAGTCATCGCGAGAACCGTTGAAAGGCTATCAAATTGAGCAAATACTCTGCTGCCAGTCTCGTTCTGTTGTTTCTAGCTTCTCTACCATCTGTGGAAGCTGCTGGAACTGTAGATGTTTACACATCCTCAACGACCTACTACACCGGTGATGCTGTTACCATAATGTTTCAAGCTGGATACAGCACTGGGGTCTTCGGGACAGCGGAGATAATCGTGATCGGACCTGCAGGAAGCGCTTCCGCCGGCACAGTAGAGATTGAGACTGGAAGAATGTACACTTACACGCTTTATGGATCAGCCATCTCATATCCAGGCTTTTACACTGTTAAGGTTGTCGTAGGTCTTGCGTATGATGTATGGGAAGGGTCAGCATCATTCCAAGTAGTCCAACGTGTCCCCTTTGATTTCTCACTGACAATCGCCCCTTCAGTCGTGACTGTGATAAGAGGCGGGACAGCAAAGTATACTGTAACCGCAACCTTCAGTGATCCATCCTACATTGGAACCCAGATCGCACTCAAAGTGACAGGTCTTGATCCAAGCATCACAACCACCGTTACCACTGCAGGGGAGCTCTCCTTGAAGACGACCGCCTCAACCCCGACTGGGACACATGTCTTCACACTCTCCGGAACCGCTCAGGGGATCACGCGCCAGACTACTGCAACCCTCATCGTCGAACCACCCTTCGAGTACACCCTTACAGTCTCACCGTCCTCAGCAACAGTCAATAAAGGTGATAAGGCAAAGTTTGATGTTGTCATCAATCTTGCAGGTGGAAGTCCTGAGACTGTATCCCTCGGACTATCAGGCTTGCCAGCCGAGATCACTTACACCTTCTCGCCGTCATCAGGGACGCCAACATTTACTTCAACGCTGACACTGGACCTTGCCGCGGTCACCCTTCCAGGAACCCACACCTTCACAGTGACAGCTGCTGGTGGAGGACTTACGAAGACGGCTGAAGTAACACTGACCATCAGAGAGAAGGACTTCAGCCTCACTGTCACTCCAGAGTCGACCTCGCTGAAGCAGACAGAGACCTCAACTATCAGGATAGATGTCAAGCCCATCGGGGGCTTCGACCAAGAGGTTGCGCTCAGAGTCTCAGGTATGCCTGAAGGTGTAACGTCGAAGTTCTCGACAACATCAGCCAAGCCACCGTACATATCAGTTCTCTCAGTCGAGATAGGCCTGTCAGCGAAGGAGGGCGCCTATCCCTTGACGATAGAAGCAGAAGGCGGAGGAATAGCACACACAGCAAATATCAGCCTCAAAGTGGAGAAAAAGATATTCACAATCTCTCTATCTCCATCATTCGCGGAGAAGATTTCCCCAACCGACTCGATACTTTTTGTAGTGTTGGGTACGAGGCCTAACGTTGCTGGAACCCTCACTCCCCCACTGCAAGGGGGAAAGGTCACTCTCCTCTATCAGTCCCCTGTGGAGAAGACCCCATTAGAGGAGCTTCTGTCTTTCATTCAGAAGGAGGGAGAGGGAAAAACCATTAGTCGAGAAGTAACTGTGGGCAGTGACGGAAGCTTCGCTGACGACTTTACAGCAAAGACCTCTGGAGAGTGGGCTGTCAAAGCAGTCCTTAGAGACGATGGGAATGTATTAGCTGAGAGTGGTTCACAACATTTCACCATCAAGACATACCCTGTAGTGCTGATCCTAGTTGCAGCGGTCATTATAGGAGCGGTTAGCAGAACTGCCCTAAACAGAAGGAAAACAAGACAGAAGGCGGTGTCCGGTCCACCTAAGACCCTTCTCTACTGCCCGAAGTGTGGTGCTTCATTGACTGCCGGGGATCTCTTCTGTGGTTCGTGTGGCGAACGGATCAAGTAGTCCAAGCTCTTCGAGAAAGCATAAACCGAATCGCCCAGGTGACGAAAGCCAATAGAGCCCTTCCGGTCAGCTTTATCTACAGTCCTCTCTGACAATCACCTTCTGCCCAGTAGCAGCTGCAAGATCGCGACTATGACGAAGGCTGTCCCGGCGTAGACTAGATTATGTGTCCAGAACCAGACTACCACGGCTGCTACAGCAGGCACTATCAGACCTAACACAGCTCTGAGCAAGAACAAGATGATCACGCCAACTATGAGAAGAATCAAGAAGAGCGTCAGCTCATTCAGGCTGAACAGTCTTGAGAGATCCACAAGGAACATGAAGAACCTCTTCCAGCTATCAAGATCAGACACTATATAACTGTTCGCGGTCTATTTTGGTGAGAGCCTGCGATTTAGTGACCGCCAGTTGAAAGAGCCTGAAATAAAGGCTTGCGAGAACTGCTGCAGACGACAAGGTCACATGGATCAGCTAGTTGACGGTGCAAGAGGAAGTCATAAGGGTGATGTGAAGCTCATAGATGATGCCCCGCGAGCTTATATGATGTCGACTACGGGCCCAGGC
>JAWCLX010000084.1:4427-5638 GCA_038850385.1 Bathyarchaeia archaeon
ATCCTTGAAGTACTGGACTACTTTGAGAAGCGCCGAGAAGGACTCCTTTGTCTTCGAGTAGTCACATAAGGGTGTCAGGTTCCAGAGGACTATGTGACGCAGCCCAATCCTGACGTAGTCCTCTATCTTATCGACTACTTCTTCAGGAGTCCCGTGAATGTATCTGTTCTCACAGATCTCCTGCGGAACCTTTCCTATCGCTGAAAGTATCTCTGCCTCACTCACCCTCGTCGGTATGTACTCCTTGTAAGCGTTCAGTTTTCCTAGGGGATGTTCGTATCCGTGCGCCTCGTACTTCTGGAAGGGGGTCAGGAGGGCGTAGGCCTTGGCTGCAACAGAGTTCAGCATCCTATGGCAATCTTCATGATCCTCAGAGATCACAAGAGAAGTCATCAAGGCGGGGGTTACGCACTCCGGGTCTCTTCCAGCCCTCTTGGCAGCGTCCGCAACCTTTCTCAGTTTCTCGGAGTACTCATCAACGTCCAGGTGTTCTGGAAGCCAGCCGTCGGCGAGCCTCCCGGTCGTCTCAAGGGTCATGTTGGAGTGGGCGCCCACCCATATCGGCGGATATCTCCCCTCCCTTTCCGGTGGGAGTGAGAGGATAGCGTCCTTGAGTCGCCAGATCCTTCCGTTGTAGTCCACTCTCCTACCCGACCAGAGAAGCCTTATCACCTCTATGCTCTCTCGAAGCCTTCTGGCCGGCGACTCCCACCTCAAACCATATGGGACTATGTTCTCACCTTCACCCGCACCTATGCCTAAGATCACTCTTCCTTTGGATATGTGATCGAGTGTGAGAAAGGCCTGAGCTATCTCAGCTGGATGTCTCCTAAAGGGCTCAGTCACAGCAGATCCCAGCAGGATATTCGACGTATTACAAGCGGCCGCGGCCATTATTGTGAATGTCTCGAGGAAGGTGTGGGGGCTCCTCTGGAACTTGGAGACCTCTATCAGGTCAGGCTTCCAGAGGCAGTCCGGGATCCATCCCATAAGATGGTCAGGCCACCAGACTGAGTCGTACACCTCATCGAGCTTCTTGAGGGTCTTCACGACGTTGTCGTAGGGAGGAAAGATCGGCCCCTGTGTGCCAACTCTGAGAGTAGACTCAGCCATTCTGGCGCAGCCTCGACTGAGAATGAAGCCTGAACGTAGTTTAAGTGTTTAGCTGAGAGGATGTGGGACGGGGGGAGCGGACTTGCTCAGTAGCTGTT
>JAWCLX010000084.1:5648-6046 GCA_038850385.1 Bathyarchaeia archaeon
GAGCTCCACACAGATGAAGTTAGTCACTTTCGCGGTGAAGACCCCTGTCGGCGCATACGTGACTGTGGGCGCACTCTGTTCAGGGCAGATTCTAGACCTGAAACTGGCATACGCTTCATACTTGCACTATGAGAGGTCTGAGGAGGACTGCTACGCGATAGCCAATGTCTCCATCCCCTCTATCATGATAGAGTTCCTAGGGCTTGGAAGACTCGCGAAGGAAGCATCGAAGAACGCGTTGGAGTTCGCGGAGAGACAGCTAAGAAAGGGGAGGGTACTCAGAGGCCCACATGGCGAGAAGGTAGTATACGCCAGGGAAGAGGTCAAGCTCCTGGCCCCGGTTCCTAAACCTACATCGATAAGGGACTTCATGGGTTTCGAGAAGCATCTAGAGACTG
>JAWCLX010000085.1:0-6024 GCA_038850385.1 Bathyarchaeia archaeon
ACTCGCTTCCAAATTGTGAGACGAGTCTGTTAGTGACCTGCCACACCCTCGGACTCGATAGCTGCTCAACATTCAGTGCAGCGGCGATAAGTTCTGATAGTGGTAGGAGACAGACGAAGCCCGGGACTCCCTGAGGCCTGTAACCTTCAGGCCTATCAGAGAGCTCTTCAACCCTCTGCTCCACACCTCTGGTTAAGGGTCGATGGCACTTGGGACAAATGTTCTTTACAGCTATTGCCTCACGCGGCGGCATCGAGACGCCACAGTTTCTGTGCCCTGTCCAGTGATACTTTCCGTAAGCAGGGTCCGTCTCGATCGTGAACCTGAGTCTGCCACTATCCTTCTTCCTTATTGCGTCTGTGATCTCATTGAAGGTCACTTTGCGGAGCTCGAAGACATTGGCCTCCCTGCCAATCCTCCAAGGCCATGCTGAATGACTGTCAGAGTTTGAGATCAGGGTGTACCGGTCAAGTCTGCTAAGCCTCCAGTTCATTCTTGGATCTGAGGAGAGGCCGGTCTCAAGGGCGAAGATCTTGTCAGACGCGTCCCTGTAACAATCCTCGACGTTGTCAAAACCGAAGTTCGCAGCTAGGACGCTGAACCATGGTGTCCATGCATGGGCTGGAAAAATCAGGTTTGCTGATGAAGCCTCCATTACAAGATCTACAAGCTCAGGAGGCGTGACCTTCAATGTCGGTCTTCCATCAGCCGTGAGATCTCCAAACTTCCTCAGCCTATCAGAAATCTGTTCGGCGACCTCTATAGAAGGCGACAAGATGACGTGATGAACTTTCCTCGTCTTACCTTGAAACTCAAAGATGGTGCTCACCTCTGCGGTCATCATGAAATTGACTCGTCTACTCCCTGAACGCAGGGCGTAGAGGCCTCCCTCATCCACCATCTCAAGTTTCGTTTTCAACTCACTCATCCAGAGAGGGTGAGTGAAGTCTCCGGTGCCGACTACGGAGAGGCCCTTGATCTGAGCATACCTGTCTATCTCCTCCAGATTCATGCTCTGACTCGTAGCCCTGCTGAATCTTGAGTGGATATGAAGATCCGCGATAACTCTCAATCTGCCCAGCCACGCGTATCCGGTTCCCGGACTGTCTTGCAGCGTCGCGGGGATTTCAACCCCCCTGAATAATGGTTCCCGAATGATCTCAAAGTACAATTCCCCCTTTACAGTTTAATGATTCAACACCTGAACCTAACACGTGGGAGTTTATATCTTGCAGCCCAGCAGATAGTGGGCCGGTAGACGGAGAAGATTCTTCCGGTTCAGAATGGAAGTCAGGGGAAAACGTGAGGCTTGAGTGCGAAGGAGGTAGGGGTGACAGTTCGGAGATCGCAGGACTTCTCGGAGTGGTACACGCAAGTAGTGACCAAGTCGGGGCTCGCGGACTACTCAGTCGCCAAAGGATTCATCGTCCTAATGCCCTACGGATACTCGATCTGGGAGAAGATTCGGGAGTTCATAGACAGAAGGATCAGGGAGACCGGTCACAGGAACGCCTACTTCCCAGCATTGATCCCCGAGGGCCTGCTGAAGAAAGAGGCTGAACACTTCCAAGGCTTCGTTCCAGAGGTCTTCTGGGTGACCCATGCAGGTGAGGGGGAGCTTGGGGAGAGGCTTGCGGCGAGACCGACCTCTGAGACGATTGTCTACTACTCATATGCGAAGTGGATAAAGAGTTGGAGAGATCTCCCGATGCTTCTCAACCTCTGGAACTCTGTTCTCAGAGCTGAGATCACGGCAACGAGGCCTTTCATAAGAAACAGCGAGTTCCTATGGCAGGAGGGCCACACAGTCCACGAGACAAAAGAAGATGCTGACAAGGAGGTGATGATGATCCTGAACCTATACCGTGACTTGATCGAGGGTATGCTCGCGATCCCAGTAATCGTCGGTAAGAAGACCGAACGTGAGAAGTTCGTGGGGGCCCTCTACACTACGACGCTTGAGGCGATCATGGGTGATGGCAGGGCGCTCCAGATGGGGACCTCCCACAATCTTGGGCAGAATTTCTCGATCCCATTCCAGATCAAGTATCTAGGCCGGGATGAGAGGGAGCACTATGCGTGGCAGGCCTCCTGGGGAGTCTCGTGGAGACTCATAGGAGCCTTAGTCATGGTTCACGGGGACGACAAGGGCCTAGTACTTCCCCCGAAGATCGCGCCGATCCAGATAGTAATAGTCCCTATTTTCTTCAGTGAGGAAGAAAGGAAGATGGTTGATGCGAAAGCAAGGGAGATACAGGCAGAACTTGGCGCCGCCGCGCTCACTGTCGAGTACGACTCGAGGGAACATTTTACGCCAGGATGGAAATTCAATGAATGGGAGATGAAGGGTGTCCCCTTGAGGATCGAGGTTGGGCCAAGAGACGTCAGAGCCGGAGTGGTGGTGGCGGCGAGGAGAGACACTGGAGAGAGGTCCACAATCAAGATGGAGGAGCTTGTGGCAGAGACCAAGAGGCTTCTGGACCGGATCCAGAACGATCTCTTCAAGAAGGCCAGAAGATTTCTTGAGGAGCACACGCAGAAGGTTAGCAGCTACAGGGACTTCAAGCAGGCTCTGCAAGTAAAGGGTGGATTCATCAAGGCCTGCTGGTGCTCACTCCAGGAATGTGAGGACAGGATAAAGGAGGAGACAGGGGCTACGATAAGAGCGATTCCGTTCGAGCAGGAGGAAGTCTGGTCGACATGCGTCTACTGTGGAAGTGCGGCTGACAAAGTAGTCTACTTCGCCCGCGCCTACTAGTCTAGAGCCGATCTAGGACAATGCTTTAAGAAGCTCCTCCGGAAAGGATATGCCTGATACAGATGACGAAGAAGAGGAAGTCTAGCGGGAGGAGCAAAGGCGGCAAAGGCCGGAGTGAACTCATCCAGTGCACGAACTGCGGAATGCTCGTCCCCAGGGACAAGGCTAAGCGTGTCACAGCCAGGTACTCATTAGTTGACCCGTCACTCGCAAGGGAGTTGAGGGCTGCCGGTGCATACTTGGCGAGGCCGTCAAGCTTCAAGTATTACTGCGTCTCATGCGCTGTGCACTTCGGCGTACGTAAGGTCAGGTCGAGGGAGGAACGCCGCAGTCTCTGACGGAAACGTCGGCCTATAGTTTCAGCGAAGTTTCCTGTACGCATAGAGAACTCTCTGGACTAAGGTGAAGCATGAGAGGAGCCCTACAAGTACGATGCCGTACTCAACCGACCTGAGCAGTAGAGCGGCTACGAGGACGAGTATCCTCTCAGGCCTCTCCGCAACTCCAACACCGGACATCTTGATTCCTTCAACCTCCGCCCTTGCTCTCACATAGCTGACCATCAAGGAGGATGATACAGCGACCAACCCCCAAGTTAGGCTCGATAGACCTCCAAGGATTATCCCTGAAAGGATGAGGATCTCTCCAAGCCTATCGAGTGTGGAGTCGAGGAGGCCGCCGAACCTGGTTACTCTCTGACCAAGCCTGGCTAGGGCGCCGTCCATCACATCGAAGAATCCAGATATGAGAATGAGAAGCGGTGCAACGAGGAATGTGTAGATGCCAGAGGGATTCACGTACAAGAGGAGCCCGGACGCTGCTGCGAAGAGAAACCCGAGGACTGTGGAGGAGTCTGGACTGACGCCGAGGCTGTGAAGGCCGAGCGCCAACCGGTCAGAGATCAGAACCAGCCTCTCCCTAATCAGAGAGATCAACAATCCCACCGACCGTCAGAACTACAAGACCTAGATTTAAGGGCTTCACGCCTCCAGACCCTTCAACTCTCCCACCCTGTGGATGCGTCATGAAACAATAAATCATGGTTATGCTGATCAAGGAGAGTGGCGGAGAGATGGGCAGGATAGGGAAAGGCGCAGGGTGCAGCGTCCCAGGGTGCGAAAGAGATGCAGTGAGGTCGCTGGCCAGTGAGAAAGCGGCAGGCGCAGGACTGCAGGTTGAGGGTTCAAGGAGAGCCTACCTCTGCAAGGAACACTACAAGGAATACAAGAAGCGGTCCAGGAAGGAGAGGCAGCTGGAACGCTGGAGAATGATGAAGTAACGGCTGCCAATGGAGGCCATCAGCCTGAGGATACTACTGATCCACTCAAGCCACTTCGAGTATGAAGTCAGGGATAGAGCCATAGAGGAGGCTGAACCTGTCAATGAGAATGAGGGGAAGGGAAGTATTGATGAGGCTCTTGTGGCGTTCTGCACTGTTGAGAGTGCTGATGAACACGATAGAGACACCGTAGCCTCGAAGGCCGCCAGGGAGATCTCCAAGGTTGCCTCGACTGTGAAGGTTAAGAACATAGTAGTCTACCCGTATGCCCACCTCTCAAGCAATCTAGGATCACCTTCAACAGCAATCCCCATAGTCAGAAAAGTAGCCCAGCTTCTTGCATCTGAAGGGTTCAATGTTAGACGGAGCCCCTTCGGATACTACAAGAGCTTCAAACTTGAGTGTAAAGGCCACCCGCTCTCAGAACTGTCCAAGACCGTAACTGCAGAGGAGGAGAGGACGCCTGCAAGGTTAGAGACAAGGTATATCGTTCTTGAGACTGATGGAAGGCTGATTGAGCCCAGAGAGTATCTCCAGCATCCGCACCCAGAATTCAGATTCCTCGTGGAGAAGGAGGCGCTGAGAAGAGAGCTTCCTGGTGGGGAGCCCAGATATCTGGAATACTGCAGGAAATTCGGGATCGAGTGGGAATCATATTCTGACGTCGGCCATATGCGGTATGGGCCTGAAGGGACATTGATCTTTGAACTCATCACGGAATACGCGTGGCAGAAGGCCTGTGAGCTCGGTCTCCCACTTCTTCAAGTCAGAGGGACGAACATGTTCGATCTATCCATCCCGGCTGTGAGGGAGCATGCTGCCCTCTTCGGAGACAGACTCTACGAGGTTGGTGTTGAGGAGAAGCGGTTCGTTCTCAGATATGCGGCATGCCATCAGCAGTTCTCGATGGTGAAGGACTGGACGCTGAGCTACAGGCAGCTACCTTTCGGGACTTTCGAGCTTGCGGACAGTTACAGGCTGGAGCAGAGTGGGGAGTTGCTTCTCTGCTTCAGAGTCAGGAAACTACACATGCCAGACCTGCACATATACTGTCGGGACATTGAGGACGCCAAGAAAGCCTCGATGAAGGTTCACGAGAAGATATACGGTGAGATCAGGAAGCTCGGGAGGGAGTACGTCTCGATATACAATACTACAAGGAGTTTCTTCGAGCAGAACAGGGACTTCTTCACGGAGCTGGTCAAGGTTGAGAATAAACCGGTACTGCTGAACTTCGTCCCTGACAACGTCTTCTACTGGGTCCTGAACGTTGAGTACACGATAATAGATGCGCTGGAACGGCCGAGAGAGATAGCAACCTTCCAGATAGACATCGGAAATGCGGAACGCTTCGGCATAGCGTACACTGACCATGACGGTTCGAGGAGGTTTCCGCCGATAATACACACTGCCCTGATTGGGACTATAGAGCGTTACCTCTTTACGATCTTCGATTGCGCAGCTAGGGCGGAAGGCAGGGGCGAGAAACCAAGTCTCCCTGTCTGGCTCTCGCCGATACAGGCAAGGATCGTGCCTGTGACGCTGGATCAGATGGATGATGCTAACAGTATCGCGGATGAACTTGAGAAGAGAGAGATCAGAGTCGACATCGATGATCGCGAGGAGACAATTCAGAAAAGGGTGAGGGAGGCTGAGATCAGCTGGATCCCATACATCGTAGTACTCGGTCAGAAGGAGGCTGGGGCAGGGTCATTCCCTGTCAGGGTGAGGGCGAGAGGAACTGTGGAGACGATGACCCTCGATGGTCTGGTTGCTGAACTGAGGGAACAGACCAAAGACTACCCTTTCACCAGGTCGCCTCTTCCCAGAACGCTCAGCACCAGGCCTGGATACAAGAAATCCTGATATTCCCCTATTCGAAACCGTGGGCTCCAGAATCGCGTATCGAGCCGAATACATTCGTCTGCGGAGCTCGGCTTGGACAGTCAGTTTTATATGATGAACAGACGTATCACTGAGGATTGAG
>JAWCLX010000086.1:0-5794 GCA_038850385.1 Bathyarchaeia archaeon
CATTTCTCAACTCTTCCCCCTCTTGCGGTGTTGGTTCGCCACTCATCCTTTGGTGCGTATCTGTATATGGCTGCAACGACGGTGTCGCCTACTACGAAGCATCTTATGTCTCTTGGTGGCCTCCTGACCATTTCCTGAATGTAGTATACTTGGTAGAGTGGGAACATGTTCTCTCGATCCTCAAGTATCGCCTTTGCTGATTCTGCATCTTTCAGGATGGCTACGAGTCTCCCCCAGCTGCCTATGATTGGCTTGAGCACTGCTGGATACCCTATCTCATCGAGAGCCTGGAGAGCAGACTCGATGCTGAAAGCTACGGCTGTCTTTGGTGTCGGGATCCCTGCTTTTGCAAGTGCTATCGTTGCCAGCAATTTGTTTCCGCAGACCGAGGATATTTTTGATGAGTTTATGACTTTGACGCCGCGGCTCTCCAGCACAGCGGAGAGGTTTACACTGCGGAAGTAACTGACACACCTTTGCAGGACCACTTCTTCAAAGGGTTCTTTATGGTCGAACTCTGCTGTGTTCAGATATAGTCTTTGAGAGTTGTGGAGCTGGATCTTCACTGACCTCCTTCTGGCCGCGTCTATTAGGAGGCGCTCCTCGGGTCTTATATGGTCGTAGAGAATCCCGATGGAGCTGTTCAATCACTCACCCCAATCTTCCCTTTCTCTCGTTACTTGAACGAGCTCAATTCCCCCTGACTGATCTTTCTTGACTTGGAGTTCCAGTCCGCAGTCTGGGCAGACCACGATCTCGCCGTCTAGGGCGTCTTCTGGAACTTGGATGTTTCCGGAGCAGTCTGGACAGGTGTAGGCTTCCAAAGCTGTGCACCTGAACTTCTTTTTGAATATCGTACCACTAATAAAGATTTCGGTCTTTTTCAGTCAAATTTTACAAAAAAGCGGCGACGATACTACGAATAAAGTATTCATAGTCACTGAACTCGAGGCTAACAGTGTAAACCCCCAGTTCAGCAGATGGCGACAGAAGCAGCCCAAGAACCGTTAAATCGACACACCCTCTATCAGACTACCGTCGATGCGGGTTGGACGAGATAGATCAAAAGATAATCTCGATACTCAAGGAGAACGGCAGAGCCGCCTACGTCGATATAGGAAAGAAGACAGGACTATCAGAAGGCGCTGTCCGAAAGAGGATCGCAGCCCTAGTTCAATCAGGCGACATAAAGAAGTTCACGATCGAGACTGGATTCAAGACCGGTGCAAAAGCGATCACTCTGCTCTCAGTCAACCCAGCCTACCCAACCTCAAAGATCTCACAGGAACTCATCAAGATTCCTGGCGTTGAGACAGTACATGAGGTAACAGGCCAATACGACGTAGCCGTAATGATTTCGGCGTCGAACGTCACCGAAGTGAATCAATGCATAGAACAGGTCAGAGGAGTAGAAGGAGTCGCAAACACAAACACAATGATCGTACTCCGTCAATACTGAGTTTGCAAAAAGAAAATCTTTTAAGCTCACCATCACGTACGCATTCACGAACCAAAAAATTTTGAGAATTGAGAGCTAAGAACCTAATGAAGTGCAAATGCTCTGAATGTGATGGCGAGATCACCATCCCAAAGGATGCCGTGAACGGAGAAATAGTCACCTGCCCTGACTGCGGACTCGAGTTCGAGTTAACCTTCGATCAGGACGGCAAGTGCAGCCTTAAAGTGGCCGAGATCACCGGAGAAGACTGGGGAGAGTAAGAGGTTTATTTTGCGAAGAGTTCTCTCTATCATCTTCGACCGGACACGCTGGGAAGAGAAGGCGCTGATCAAAGCGGCGCGACAGAAAAAAGTCAAGGTAAATCTGGTCGACGCAAAGAGCGCAAGTTTCGACATCAATGCCGGATGTGACAAGGAATCATACGGCAACATCATACTGCAGCGTTGCATCAGCTACTTCAGGGGGCTGCATATAACCGCCATCTTGGAGATGTGCGGTCTACCGGTTGTGAACTCATTCAACGCCTCCTTGGTCTGCGGAAACAAGCTCCTGACTTCACTGGCACTGGCGAAGGCCGGGATCCCGACCCCTGCAACATACGTTGCATTCACACCACAAGCCGCTTTGGAGACTATCGAGAAGATAGGCTACCCAGCCGTGATAAAGCCTGTCATCGGAAGTTGGGGGAGACTGGTCGCGCCTGTGAATGACCGCGCCACAGCTGAGGCGATACTGGAGCACAGAGAACAGATGAACAGCTCACTTCTTCAGATACACTACATACAGGAGATGGTCCAACGACCTCCAAGGGACATAAGGACAATAGTTGTGGGGGAGGAGGTTACGGCGGCAGTCTACCGGACCGCATCCCCAGGAACCTGGAGGACGAATGTGGCTCTCGGCGCAACGACAGAGCCGTGCCCACTCACCAGTGAACTGGAAGACATCGCCCTCAAAGCCGCCAGAGCTGTGGGCGGCGGAGTATTGGCCGTAGACTCGATGGAGAGCTCTGAAGGAATCGTTGTCCACGAGGTCAACTCCACAATTGAGTTCAGAGGAGCAGCAGCGGCCACAGGAACCAACATAGCCTCAAAGATCATTGAATACTTAGTCAGAACCTCGAGGAAATAGAGATACCGCAGAGAAAGAATCTGAAATATCACAGTCTAGAAAACTTATCATAAGGCCGAATACAATAAAGCCAGTCCATCCAAGAGGACTCAAGAATGAAAGACAGGGTCGTTCTGGCGTATTCCGGAGGCCTTGATACTTCAGTCGCCATCAGGTGGATAATTGAGAAGTACGATTCTGACGTGATCACAGTCACAGTGGATGTTGGGCAGGGCGGCGATCTGAAGTCTGTCCGTGAGACCGCTGAGAAGATAGGGGCTATTAAACACTATTCCATAGACGCTAGAGATGAGTTTGTGAAGGACTACGTCTACCCGGCTGTAAAAGCTAATGCTCTATACCAAGGTAAGTACCCTATCTCAACAGCCCTCTCCCGCCCCCTCATAGCCTCAAAACTCGTAGAGGTCGCCAAGAAGGAAGGGGCAGGCGCAGTGGCACATGGGTGCACAGGCAAAGGAAACGACCAGGTAAGATTCGATGTTACCATAGCTTCGTTAGCACCGGACCTGAGGATTATAGCACCAATTAGAGAGTGGGGACTCTCAAGAGAGGAAGAGATAAAGTACGCAAGAGACCACGACATACCAGTTTCGATCAGGCCGGGGAGCGCCTACAGCATAGACCGAAACCTGTACGGCCGCTCAGTTGAATGCGGCGTCCTCGAAGACCCGATGGCTGAGCCTCCAGAAGAAGTCTTCGAGTTAACGGTCTCCCCGGAGGAGAGTCCGAATAAGCCTCAGTACCTCACCTTGGAATTCGAGAAGGGCATACCGAAATCGCTGGATGGCTCAGAGGAAGGCCCGGTGGATATGCTAAACAGGTTAAGCGAGATAGCTGGAAGAAACGGTGTTGGGCGGATTGACCACATAGAAGACCGCCTGGTAGGAATAAAGTCTCGCGAGGTCTATGAGTGCCCTGCAGCAACAGTGCTCGTCGAATCTCACAGAGACCTGGAGAAATGCGTACTGACAAGACATGAGCTCAACTTCAAGCAACTTGTGGACATGCAGTGGACTCTCACCGCATACACGGGACTCTGGGCAGACCCATTACTGGAAGACCTTAGCGCCTTCATAGAGAAGACTCAGGAGAAGGTCAGTGGCATAGTCAAGGTCAAACTCTTCAAAGGCAACTGTCAAATCGTCGGCAGATCCTCACCGATGTCCCTGTACAACAGGGAACTGGCAACGTATGAAGGCGGGACAGCCTTTGACCAGAAGATGGCCGGCGGCTTCATAGAGCTCTGGGGGCTCCAGACTAAGATAGCAAACATCGTCAAGAGAAGGGTAAAGTAGAATCTGGACGGCACAGCTGAAGAGTCGACAGCAAGCTAGACCAGAGATCAAGATCCCGTCAAGAGTCTCTCAACGAAAGGTTGATAAAACAGGCTCAGAGGCTACTGTATCCAAAATGGCAGATGAGGACAAGACGGATGCCGAAACAGTTCTATGTCAAGTTTGAGACGCCCAAAGAGATTGTTGAGAAAGCGGTTCAAGCCCTACAGGTTGCAAGGGATACTGGCAAGATCAGGAAGGGGACCAACGAGACTACAAAAGCCGTTGAGAGAGGCGTAGCCAAACTTGTGCTGATAGCTGAAGATGTTGAACCCCCTCAGGTAGTGGCCCACCTGCCGATACTGTGTGAAGAGAGAAAGATCCCTTACATCTTCGTTCCGACAAAGCTCGAGCTAGGAAGGTCAGCGGGGATAGAGGTGGGATCAGCAGCCATCTCAATAGTGGAGCCTGGGGAAGCTTCTGAAACGGTGAAGGGGCTGATCGCCGCCACAGAGAAACTGATCAAAGGTGGTGCACCCCGCGCTTGAGCGCCTCCACGAAACCTGCTAAGGTAGAGATGGAGGAGACCTTAACGCCAGCCGAGGTTACACAGATCGTGGGCCGAACAGGCGTAACCGGGGAGGTCATACAGGTAAGAGTAAGAGTCCTTGAAGGCAGAGACAAAGGCAGGATAATCACGAGGAACATCAAGGGCCCGGTAAGGCTAGGAGACGTGTTGATGCTTAGGGAGACTGAGCGAGAAGCAAAGAAGATCCGTTGAAGAGGCGGCTCCAAGTGCCCCGCACATTCAAATGCTCCTTCTGCGGAAGAGATTATCCTCCAGCTACAGGGGTGGCCCACATCAAGAATGATGGAGTAATCCTATACTTCTGCTCTACGAAATGCAGAAAGAGCCTGCTGGAGCTCAGGCGAGATCCTAGAAGACTCAAGTGGACGGAGCATCACGCCCGCCAGGGGCGATAGGGTGTGAGCCTCCACTCAGTGGAGAGGACACTCCTTCTCGTCAAGCCCGACGGAGTCATGAGAGGACTTATCGGAGAGGTAATCTCAAGGATCGAGAGGAAAGGTCTGAAGATAGCTGGACTGAAGATTCTGACGCTGACCAAGGAACAAGCTGAATCCCTCTACTCAATCCATAGGACGAAGGAATTCTATCCACGACTTATCCGCCACATCACCTCCGGCCCAGTCGCTGCAGTAGTGATCGAAGGGCCTGACTGCGTCCGAGCGGTCAGAAGGGTCGTAGGAGCCACCAACCCCCAAGAAGCCACACCTGGCAGCATCAGGGGTGATCTAGCTCTGAACACAACGGAGAACGTTGTCCACGCAGCAGATAGTGTTGAGAACGCTGAATATGAGATAGAGATCCTCTTCAAACAATATGAGATGAATCACAGCAAGCCTGCAGCTGAGTCTCGATACCAGAGATAGACTGAACAATCTTGGGGCCATACTGAGAAGTCAGTTCCCACAAACCTTCGCGGAGAACAGTACTTAAGTCACGTGACTCTAAGAACCCGGGGGTGCCCTAGTTGCCGATGCGCCAGCCAATAGTCGTGGTTCTAGGCCACACGCCGCGTGACTCCTGACTCCAGAGCGGCGGGTCATGTAGACCACGGCAAGACAACTCTCTTGGACCGGATTAGAGGAACCTCTGTTGCTAGAAGAGAACCGGGACAGATCACCCAATGGATCGGAGCTAGCCTGCTGCCAGCGGAGACTATCAGGGAAAGGTATGGAGACGCGCTTGAGCAACTCAGGTCACAAGTTAGGATACCGGGACTGCTACTCATCGATACACCGGGACATGAAAGCTTCTCGAATCTTAGGCGTCGAGGAGGGTCAGCGGCCGACATCGCAATCCTAGTGATAGACTTGACCAAGGGCGCTGAACCCCAGACCGAAGAGT
>JAWCLX010000087.1:0-4770 GCA_038850385.1 Bathyarchaeia archaeon
GGAGGCTTCTGCAGGCTTCTCGACCAGATCTTACTGTTGATCTCATCGCTAACCCTCACGTCGTCTATCTTCATGTTTCTCTTTACAAAGTCCACCAGGATCTTCGCCGCCTTTGGACTTCTTCTCTTCCTCGGAGTCTTCCATGCATCTCTGAAGTTAACCGTGTAGTACTTCTCCTCAACGATCTCGATCTCCTCACCTACCTCCTCAATCTCGGTGGGCGGCTTGATCTCTGGAGGGGCAGCCTCCGCCCTCTCCTCGGGTGTTTCTGTGGCTGTTGCTTCCGCTTTAACCTCGTCTGTCGACATGATTCTTCACTAAGCCTTGAGCTTGGTCCTTCTCCAATGTCTTCTTCTATGTGTCGATCTCACTCTTCCACGTGTCTTGGCTACGACCCAGGTTGGGACAGGCCTGCTCATCTTGGCGGCGCTGGCGAGCCTCCTCTTCCTTGCAGCCGGTTTGTTTCTAGCCATGTTCTAGATCCTTCTTATCGTGATGTCTCTCCTCTGACTCTGGAGCCGCCTCAACGTCTCCTTCAACTGGCTGTCCTTCAGGGGGATCCTGAGCCTGCCTGCCTGGGCTAGCTGGATCAGCTGGAGTTCAAGCTGCTCTGCGAATTCAGGTCTGACCATCCTTATGTTCGCCAGCCTCTGTCTTGCTTCAGGCTCGAGTATAGCTCTGAGGAGGCTCTCCCTCTGAGCCTCCAGCTGCTTCTGAACCCTCTCAGCCTTCTCCCCTTCAACCATCGCGCGTTGAAGGTCTGAGAGCTTTCTTCTACGGATGAGTTCAAGATCTTCATCGCCTAGATCTTCAGAACTCATCTTCCCCCTTCTCCACTCCTTCTCTGTTCCTTAAGGATCTCTGCCGAGATCTTGTTAAGTAGCCTTACGCCCTCACTTGTGAGCTTGCGGCCTTCCCTCTCAACCTTCGAGACGAATCTAGCCTTCTCAAGTTGCTGGAGCGGCTCCCTGACAGATGAGCCTCCGCCAGGTCTTGTATGCTCCCTGCTTGTTCCCCGCCTCTTCCTGCCTCCGTAGGCAGCTCTGAGCCTAGGAACCCCGACAGCACCGTGAATGTAGAGCTTGCGTAGGATCGAGGCGCATCGGGTATACCACCAATCGGGATCTTGAGGGGGAGACTCGCGGTGTGAGCCGGTCTTGGCTGTGAGAGACCATCCAGGAGGCGAGACCTCCCCAACATTCTCCTTAAGGTATGATGCCAGTCTCTTGATGAACAAGTCGGCTGGGACCTCATACGGTGTGGGCAAGTAGTCTGGCACCTCTTCTGGTATTGCAGTAGACTGAAGTTCCAACCACTAAGTTCGAATGCACAATATAAGTTTTGATTCATCCTCGTACTTCTTGTCTCGACATGGTTGATGTGCAGAATCTTGACTGGGCTAGCCCCATCTGGGTTGATAGCGCGCTGGAAATCTTTCTATTTACCAAGCCTTAGTCCATAACGGCTTCTGGCCTAGGAATGGTCGTCATCAACATTAGCGGTCATTCTATTCTTCGATTGGAATCTGTGTCCTGAAGGCCTATCGGACCGGCTTCACCGGTCTGTCCTCGAGGGCTGGTGTAGGTCTTAAGAGGATCTTGCGAGACACCTCATAGATGTTCTGAATGGTGGAAGGCGAAGACAGGTTCATGTTTGACAAGCGAAGATCTCGCGCCAGAAATCGATCAGACTGTATTCATGTCGATAACCCTTCACCATCATCAGGATCCTGTCACAACTACATTGAAGACCCGGTGGAAATAGACCCACTAATGAATCTCTTGGACTAGCTCGAGACTTGCCGTATGCAGTTCGGTGCTGGCTCTTCTGGATGTTTGATTTTCCCCTCTGACACCTAGGATTTGCGCGTAGTAGATGTCTCGGACTTTTGGCGGGAGTCAGATCTTTTTCTGTGACTATTGTTTCTCCACAGGGTGAAGGTGCTCCCTCTGACATCGACTAAGGCTGATCCTGTGCTTGAGGCGACGGCCTCAGAGATCTCGTTGATGTTACGGCTGCCTGCAACGATCTTCTGAACCTTCACTTTGACGAGCTTGCTCGATTTAAGTTGCCCGTCGAGCTGATGGATGAAGTCTTCTGTTACACCTGCCCTCCCTATCCATATCTTCGGTTTGATGAGGGAGGATCTCCTTTTCAGCCGGTGGCGGCTCCTTTTCTTTTCAGCTTCTCCTTGACCATCGGATAGCGTTTGATCTCTCCGCAGTTGAGGCATGTCACGACGACCCTCCCTTTACTGTCTGGTCTCGTTCTGACCCTTGAGTTTATCCCTGGAACGAGGAAGTGTCCGCATACTCGGCAGTATCGCATCCTCAGAGGCTTCGGTATGCGAACCCGGCATTTCATTCCGATTCTCCTTGCCAACCCGACGTATCGGTTGGCGAGGATGGGGCTCTCCTTGAAGCAGTCTTCTGCCAGAGTGAAGAGCCTCTCAATCCTCTGCTTGGCAATATCTCTCTCTCTGGTATCGTGTCTCATGTCTTCTGTTTATATCGTCGCCAGTTGACGTTAAGCTTTGAGGAAGGATTGATGCTTACCATCATCCTCGCGGAGTCATCGCTGGAGCTGATGCCGGCGGAGCTGGTTGACCACCCTGTGGTCAGGCGGGATGCGAGCAGACGCCGTAAGAGGTCTGAACAGCTTCTTCTAGACAGGTCTTACCATCATAGGGCGATGAGCCGTCTCATCGACTCAGAGAAGAGAGGCAGACCAGACATTATCCACATCACTCTACTGACTTCTCTCGGAACCCCACTGAACCTGATGGGTGCACTCCGAATCTACGTACATACATTAAAGGACTGGATCATCGATGTCTCCCCCAACGCTAGGATACCTAGAAATAGTGAACGGTTCAAAGGCTTGATAGAACAGTTGTTTGATGTGGGTCGAGTCCCGCCTGAGGGGAGCCCACTCCTGAGGGTCCAGGAGATGACGCTCCACGATTTGAAGCGGCATATCAACCCGACATACACGGTTGGGCTGACAGTCAAGGGGCGTGACAGGAAGGTAACTGAGCTGGCCTCGTTCCTAGTGAGGCAGAAGAGGCCGACTGTGATAATAGGCGGGTTTCCGCATGGGCACTTCACCGAAGCGACTGAACAGTTGACAGATGAGCTTGTAAGTATATATCCTAGAAGTCTTGAGGCTTGGGTCGTAGTATCTGAACTTATCTCTGCCTATGAGGCAGCTGTTGAGGGGGCTGGAGGAGCTGCATGTTGAGTCTGATGATGCTACTGGTTCAGTATATGTGAGCGGCTGCAGGCCAGTCCCACCGTCGCTTGGCTGATAACCGATTGTAGCTTTCAGTACCTCTATATCTGAGGTTTTGAATGATTTCAGCAGAGATATGGAAGGTGGATCGCTTGTCCGAGAGCATTGACCTCGATCTCTGGAAACGGCGTAGAATGCTGGAGATGCAGCGGCGGCTACTGGCAAAGAAGAGCGAGGAAGCCAAGAAGCTGGAGGAGAGTCAGCAGAAAGAGAGGATGCAGCCAAGGGAGATACTCAAGAAGATATTTGTAGGCCGAGCTATGGAGGTCTGGGATCTGGCGTGGAAGCAGTACCCCGAGGTTATGAAGAGGCTTGAGCCGAATCTTGCACGTCTCGTACTCCTGGGAGAAGTCAACGAGACCCTGGATGAGAGTCAGCTGCTGCTCATACTGAGAACTATAGGACTCAAACCTAGATTCGACGTCAAGATCAGAATCCTTGAAGACGGCAGATACAAGACGATATCGGAGAAGCTCAAGGAAGGGTAGCTGTCCACGCTAATCGAGTACTCAACACTCAGCCTTCTGCGGCAGCCACATCGATCCCCTACATGGGCCTCCGATCCTGGTTTACCCTCAAGGTTTTTAGCGCCCTCAACATTTCTCTTCCTCCATGAATATTCGTTCAATCAACGCTGGATTCAATATTCAGAAGGAGCGTAATGAGGCGGTCGTCCAGAGAGCCTCAAGACTACTCTCTGAAGTCAAGGAGGCCTTCAAGACAAGCTATCCAAAGGTTAGAACTACAAGATTCTGCTCACAGCCTCTCATCGAGGTTGGGGGCCTCAAGCCTGGAGAGGTTGACAGACTCGTCATGGAGATCGACGGGGCCTGCAGAGCCAGTGGAATAGACTGGTTCTGCACTCCAGTAGGCATGTGCGAGGAAGAAAAGGACTACCATTTCATAGATTCTCTCCCTGAAATAATGCGGAGCTCCAAGATCTCCTTCTCTAACGTGGTGGTGACGCGTGGCAGGCACATCGACTTCGAGGCGATCAACAGATGCGCCAGACAAGTGAAGAGGATCTCCAGGACTGAGAGGCATGGATTCGACAATTTCAGGTTTTGCACAAGCGCGAATGTGAAACCGAACGGCGCATTCTTCCCATACTCCTGGCACCGAGGCGAAGACGGCTTCTCACTCGGCCTAGAGACCATAGACCTGATACTGAAGATCTCGAGGAAAGACAGAAGCCTCGCAGAGACGCGGAGAATGATAATGAGTGAACTCTCAAGAAAGTTTGAAGGAATAGACGAGATCGCTCGAGAAGTCGAGGACCGGACAGGCCTGAAGTACTATGGACTCGACCTCTCACTCGCCCCATACCCTACAGAAGACCAATCGATCGGCAAGGCGATAGAACGCCTGGGCGTGGAGAGATTCGGCGCTAACGGGACACTCTTCCTGACCGCTTACCTGACTGACATGCTCAAGGAGCTCGAGAGGACCCTGCCAATCCGGACTGTCGGATTCACCGGC
>JAWCLX010000087.1:4780-5173 GCA_038850385.1 Bathyarchaeia archaeon
CAACGATAGGGGGTTGCTGAGTGTGGAGAGTATGCTCCTTTACTCGGCTGTCTGCGGTTGTGGCCCAGACATGATCCCGCTGCCAGGAGACGTCTCAGAGAAGGAGATAGCCTCCATCATGCTCGACATGTGCTCTCTCGCATTGATGCTCGATAAACCCTTGATAGCGAGACTCGTCCCCATCCCGAACAGGAAAGGAGGGCAGAAGACAGAGTTCGACTATCACTTCTTCCAGAACAGCAGGATCATGAAGGTGAGAGGTCTCTCCCTGAAGGGTAGAACGCTCCGGGAGAATATGGGCTTCGAGTTCACATGACCGACTGCGCCTAGTCTCAGATGCCTCTGTCCGTCAACATCGCCATCTCAGTCCACGCGGTTCGTCTGAGCCCCTGT
>JAWCLX010000087.1:5183-5775 GCA_038850385.1 Bathyarchaeia archaeon
ATCATTGGTGTATGGTGTTCGGTGACTGTCCCGCCACTGCAGGATTTGTCATGGTCGGACTTACTTCTTAACCTTCTTCACGATGAACGCTACTATGCCGACGATCACTGCCCAGAAGACTATGTCCGCGATCAAGTTCAACAGATCTGGTTTCCAGGGGAAGTACTGAGGGGCTATCACAAGTCTGTAGAGCCATGGGAGCGGATAACCGTACCACTGTGCCCCAACAAGCATTGGAGGGGTAACCTCTACCAGCCCGGTTAGCAGGGTTACAATCATTCCACCGACTATAGATATGATCAAGGTTTTCTTGTTCATTGCTTCACACGTGCCTGCCTGAATAGTCAACGTTTCGGTTTTAAGGCTTTACCAACGACTCCTACGTTGTGTCACCGCAGGCACATCTTACTTCGTGCAGTAAGTCGAGCAGTTCACTGAATCCTTTGCCGGTCCTTGCTGAGACGCATGGATTCCTCTGAGCGAGCAGGACTCTCTGCAGCAACTCGGAGAGGGGGATGTAGATGTCTGAGAGGACACTCCTTGCATGGATCCTTTTCTCGAAAATGACTGGGTTGGCGAGATACTCTCTCAT
>JAWCLX010000088.1:0-5671 GCA_038850385.1 Bathyarchaeia archaeon
CTCGACCTCCCCGTCGATGCATACGTATCAGCATACATAATCCCGCCTGGAAGACTGGAGCTTGAGTGGCTTAGGGAAAGGAGAGACTACATATCCGAGGAGGTCAGAGCCAGAAGACTGCAGTTCCTCAAAAAGAACGAGAAAAGGCCCCCAGCAGAACTCTGGAAGAGCTGGGTGATAGACGGAAGAGACTTCTCTATCGGATTACGACGATTAGAAAAGAAGCCCCTGAGGAAGATGAGGAAAGCCAGGTCTGCAGACCTTGGGCGGCCACTGAAAAAATAGACCTGACCTGCCAGTTCACCTCCACTTATCACGCCTACTTGGAGTCAGGCCACACAACTCTTCCAGATTCAGGATGCATCTTGGCAGGATATCACGTTGACAGTGAAGGATCAGGACTGTTCCGAGCCTTCTTGAGCTTCTGGCCTATCAGATCCCGACACTTATCAGCATATTCACAGTAGTCTAGGCAGGATGCCTCGCTTTCCCGTATTACCTGAGCCCCACAACCGTCACACCGCGTCCGGTCTTCGTCACTCCATATCTCCAGTGCCTTCCTGCACTTTGGGCACGTGATCGATTCAGGCTTAGGTCTCACAAACCTTGAGACCCCTGGACATGTAATCGGCAGGCCCATGGGCTTCACGTTCTCGCCTTCAACCCACTATGCTTAGGGCTGTCCTTAGGTCTTTCTCCTGATCTAACCCCTAGACGAGGCGCCCTTCCTGAATACTCATGTGCAGGGTAACGTCGAGCACTCTCTCTAAGCTTGGAGAGGATGGAGGAGGCTATATCTACCCCTGCCAGATTTGCGAGTGCCAGACAGTAGATCAGAACATCAGCCAATTCGCCTGAGAGGCGACTTAGATTCTGAGGTCTCCTGATGAAGCCCTGAGATTCTCTGCTGCTCAGCCACTGAAAGAGTTCGAGTAGTTCAGATGATTCGATGCAGATAGACTCAGCCAAGTTCTTTGCGTTATGGAATCTATCCCAACCACGTTCCTGGACAAAAGCCCGGACGGCCTCTTTCAAGAAGTGAATGGTCGCATCTCTGTCTGATGAGAGTCTCAAAGAAGTTCACAGACCAGAGTTAACGGTTGACTGCAGCCTACGCCCTAAACGATCGTCCATACAGGGATGAGTCTGGAAAAGGCTTGATTGAATATGGCTTCAGCCATCTTGGTGTAGCCCGCGGTGTTGAGGTGGAGGCCGTCGCTTGAGTACCTCTTATCCAGCATCTTCGTCTTCGGGTCTGCTGTAGCGGTGAATAGGTCTACACAGACCAATCCGTTCTCAAAGCAGTAGTCCGATATCAACTCATTCAGTTCAAGCCTAGGCTTGATATATGTCTCCGGACCGATGATCGAGGGGACTGTGCAGGCTATGACCTCTATGTTTGCGGCTTCTGACTTCTCATACATTTGGACTAGGTTCTCCAGGATATCACTTGGGTCTACGGACCATCCGATATCATTTGAGCCTCCTAAGATGATAGTGTAGTTAGGTTTGACAGACAATACGTCGCCCTCCAGCCTGCGAAGCATGTCAGAGGTAAGCTCACCGCTCACACCTTTATTGTAGAAGGTTACGTCCACCAACTTCAGTTTGTTAACCTTCTCAAGCCCTTTGTCTATCATCTTCTTCAGGGGATCAGTATATGGTGTTGATTTTGGAAGAGGTGAGCTTGGTCCAGGAGGCTGATATCCGGAGGTTAGGCTGTCACCAAAGGCGACTACCAGTATCCGCTTCCTTGTCTTATGAATACTAGGACGGTCATTCATTACTTGGCCTCTTGCAGACCGGCTGATTGACATGATCTGCTTCTCCAAGAATGAGTCGGGTCAAGCCTCCCTCCTATTTATAACTATTTCCAGATCAGAGGCCGCAGGCCCATTCTTGGTACTTCATTGTGGGCCAGGAACGGAGAACCTCCAGCCTACGTGATCTAGGCAACTATGTTTTCTGAATTGACGAATATCACTCCTCTACTCGTCATGAAATCTAGAGCATCAGACAGGTGACCTGGCGGCGAGTCTATGGCCCTCGAAAGATCGATCGGTATCACTACTTCGAAGCCTAACTTCATACCGTCTCTAGCAGAGTAGTATAAGCAGTAGTCCAAGGCGAGGCCGCAGAGAAAGATACGGGTTTTCCCCATAGTCTTCAGGTAACCTGAGACTCCGGTGTAAGTCTTCATGTCATTCTCAATAAAGACCGAGTAGCTGTCTATCCTCGGGTTGCAGCCTTTCCTAGTGATAGCTGTAGCAAATCTCGTCTGAATATCTGGATGAAACTCGGCGCCTCTTGTGCCCTGAACACAGTGGTCCGGCCAGAGGACTGGGCCTATCCCTTCAGACTCGTAAGGTTCGAACGGATTCTTTCCATGACTGCTCGCGAAGGAGAGGTGGCCGGGAGGATGCCAGTCCTGAGTCATAACAATGACATTGTTGCTAGTATGAAACTTCTCTGCGAGGCGGTTTATCGGCGTGATCAACTCGTCCCCACCCTCAACCTTGAGGGGGCCTGGAGGGATGAAGTCGTTCTGCATATCGACTATTATGAGGGCGTCCCTGTCAGTAACCTTGACTTCTGGAACTAGCCTCAGTTCCTCGATCTTCATTGGCAGCTTCCCCACGAATACTCAACACTCAGGTTCTGCTTATCAAGGTTCTTGAATCAGGTGGTCTCCTCATCAGCCGGCTTTGCAGAAAGAATTCTGAAAACCACAGCACCTTCAGTCATACTCTTCGTGTCCAGCAGACCACACCGTGGAATCCGCATCTATGACATACCTTGATGAAGGTTGGGGTTTATATGGTCAGGGCAAGCAATCATATAGGCGGCAGGAGATCTCGGAAAGACCCTCACGCATGAATGCTTCAAACTAGGCTTGCGTAAGGGAGACAGATGTTCGAATCTAACCATCCGTTGAGTTTCTCCGGAGTCTATCTCCAGATGGCCACGGAGACGAGTCTGATAGCCGTTATCACAGTCGTGATCGCGGTGAGTCTACTCGGAATCGTACTCATGTTGGCTTTCAGGCGATCAAGTGTGGGGGGTGGCTTGCCACGTCAAGATCTTCCAGCACCGTTCCAGGAGACCTACAGTCCGGTTGGATCTTCGCCCACCGCCACCGCCTTGGAAATGTTGAGGAGGGATCTCGAAGAAGCAGCCGCGGCATACTCCGCCGGCCACCTGAACAAGGAGAAGTTTGAAGAGAGGATCACTGATATCAAGAGGATTTTTGAGGATCTGAAACATTTCGGCGAGGCAACGGCTACGAGTAAGAATTGCGTGAAATGTAGCGCGGAGATCGCTAAGGAGGCGAGATATTGTGATAGATGCGGGGCACAGCAAGATTTGCAGCCTAGAGTTGAGGCCCAGAGTTCAGAGTAGACTAGGGCCGGGATGAATAGTCATAAGTACTGTCTCTTGAGCTCACATCTCAACTTAGAAGGATTGGTTTTCTTGACGGTTGAGCTTTCATGCGACGTCTGCGGCCTCCACTTCAGGAACCCATTCATACTATCATCTGCGACACCTACAAAGACCGCCCAGAACATAGCCAGAGGAATCGAGGCTGGCTGGGCAGGTGCGGTGATGAAGACCCTTGTCCCTCTGGAGTATGCAAGGGTATACCCGAGGCCGCGATTCAAGATCTATTGGCTGAAGGACCAGGGAGCCTATCCTGAGACTATACCCCGTTCACTCTCGATAACTGACATCGAGGAGGGTTCCCACCTCACCCCTGAGGACTACGCCGAGGAACTTGATGAAGCCAAGAGGCTTGTCGGCGACAAAGGCGTGATCATAGCCAGCATAACCGCGGCTGACATCGAGACTTGGGAGAGATATATTGAACTGATCAACGGGACAAGGGCAGACATGGTGGAGTTGAATTTCTCATGCCCATACGCTGGTGAGCCTGGAACAGGTAGGAAGGGAGAGAGGCTCGGCTGGACCCTAATGTACATGGCGGAGGAGGTTATCAAACTCGCAAAGAAGAAGTGTTCGATACCTTTCAGCCCTAAGATCTCCTCCCAGACCGGCGAGGTTGACGAGTGGGCGACTAAGTTTGTGGCCGCAGGCTCACCATGCCTGACCCTCTCCCACAGGATCTCAGTACTGGACATCGACATAGAGACGGCTAGGCCAACCCCCTTCGGCTGCATAATGGGCTTCGGCGGCCCGTATCTTGTCGGTTACTCTCTGAAATGGATAGCGAAGACCGCTCCAAAGGTTAATGTACCGATTATGGCGTGCATGGGAATGTTCGATTGGACTGATGCGGTCAAGTATGTGATGGTGGGCGCATCAACGATCCAGAGCTGCTCAGCGGTGATGGTGCAAGGATACGACGTAGTCAAGCCATGGACCGCTATGGTCTCGAGGTTTATGCAGGAACATGGCTACAGCTCAATAAGAGAGATGAGGGGGCTGGCCCTACCACACATCATCCCTCCCACAATGGTTGAGAGAGGTAATGAGGGCATCTACGCCGTTGTGGATTCTGACAAGTGCACGGGATGCGGGATATGTAAACGGTGCTGCTTCTACTTTGCGATAGAGGTAAAGCAGGCTAAGGCGGCGGTCGATCTCAAGAGATGCGACGGCTGCGGACTCTGCCAAGAGGTCTGCCCGGAAGACGCGATTGCAGTCAAGAAGCTGGCGGATCACGACCTCTACGCTAGACCCGGCTCAAAGCCTTATCACAGACACTATCTACCCAAGGCAGACCCTGTCTAGGATCCCGTTGAATGTTGTGGTGAGGATGCTTGGGTCGAGACACTTCACATACAATCAGTTGAGGATTCACTTCTGGTCTACTATCGTTTTAAGGAGCTCACCATACTTCTGGGCGTCCATCAAGGCTGCCAGTTCCTGCTCTAGGTTCGAAGGTTTAACCACTGCAAACCAGCCGTCTCCGTATGGGCTCTCATTCAGGAGCTCGGGCTTATCCGGCAGACGCGTGTTCACCTCCACGATCTCCCCTGAGACAGGACTGAAAAAGTCTGAGACAGCTTTCACAGACTCCAGGGTTCCAGCCGGCTTCATATGTTCAACCTTGGATCCGACCTCAGGAAGCTCGACGAATACGACCTCATTCAGGGCTTTCTGTGCGTAGTCCGTTACGCCAACCCTGCACTTACCGTCCTCCACTCTCACCCAGGTATGCTCCTTCGTGTAGTGGAGGTCTCCGGGGACTTCATAGTCGTTGACCTTCAAAGACCTTAATCCTCCAGATCGTTCAGGATGTCCGAATCATTACACATCGACGATTTAAGAGTTAGCGTTCATCCTCGACAGGCACTATCTTGATCGAGTCTACATCGAAACGGAGCTTACTCCTGCATGCCGGACAGAACCCTCCATGCTTATGAATCGTCTCCAAGGGAGACTCGAGCTCAATACCGACGTAAAGGTCTCGGCCACAACTACTGCAGTAGATCCGTTGGGGCAAGGATCAGTCTCCTCTAAATCGACTTCCATCACACTATTTCAACTTTGAGTCACGAATCAATATGTCTTGAGGTTAGGCTCCAAGAATTTATAACTCCGATCCAGCTACTCCAACCTGAGGTGGCAGGCTTGAGCAGGCAGGTCGGAGGCAGAGGCTGGAAGGCGAACAGGTTTCTGAGAAACCTCACCTTCAAACTCAGAATTGTGC
>JAWCLX010000089.1:0-475 GCA_038850385.1 Bathyarchaeia archaeon
CTCATCATCACCATCACGATTGCTTGTGAAGGCTATCTTGGATCCGTCTGGGGACCAGGATGGCTCAACATCATTGGCTGTGTTAGTCGTCAGTTGCGTTACGGCTGAGCCGTCAGGATTCATCACAAAGATCTCGAAACCGGCACCACCTCGATTACTTGAGAAGAGTATCTTCGCCCCGTCTGGGGACCAGCACGGGTCATTGTCTGAAACTGTGTTGAATGTGAGCTGAGTCACGGCCGTCCCATCAGAATTCATGACGTAGATCTCATAGTCACCGTCGAGGTTACTGGAGAAGACTATCTTTGACCCGTCAGGAGACCAGCAGGGCTGACGGTCTGACTTGTCGTTTAAGGTCAACTGGTTGATCCCTGTGCCATCGGTATTCATTGTGTAGATCTCATTGTCGCCGTCGCGGTCGCTTGTGAAGGCTATCTTGGATCCGTCTGGGGACCAGGATGGCTCAACATCATTG
>JAWCLX010000089.1:558-3840 GCA_038850385.1 Bathyarchaeia archaeon
CGAAACCGGCACCACTGCGATTACTTGCGAAGGCTATCTTTCCATTCGCCCCGGGAAGAGTTGCCTCAGCCGCTGGAGCGAACAGCATACAGAGAGACATTATCGAAAACAGGATTGCTGAGTGGATGAGACGCCTCAATATCGACGCCGGTATTAAAGTATGTTGAGGTGCGAATTTAAGACTTGCACGTTATGGGAAAGGCGGGATTGTGCCGGTTGCCCCTCTCAGCTCCGCTAGCTCGAGTTTGAGTTTTCTCTTCCTGCCTCTGATCGCGTCAAAGGTTTTTTCTCGCCTTGGTGAAGATGGTGGGGATCCTTTCGATGACTGCATCTTGGCTCAGTGCTGATGTGGCTGCGCAAGCCTCACTTCCAAGATAGCCCACAGAGATTCAAACCTAGGACTTCGTCTATGTGAACCGCTCCGGAGACGTGCAGTCCTGAGGCGATGCAACAGGCGTGGCTTCAGTAGATTCTGAAGGTTTATCGGCCGATTCCGAATAGGCTCTTGAACCAATCCAGTATCCTGTTGAAGGCGGCTGATATGTAGTCGAATGCGGACGGTGAACGTTCAGGCTCTCGCGGAGTTGAGGGGACTGAGGCTCCGACAGACTCTCCGTCGCCATATCTCCATTCACCATAGGCGAGGTAATGGACAGTTGCGTGGAGGTTGATTGTGCCCTCAGCTGATCCTGAGGGGAACGTGTACTCGAAAGCGTAGGTTCCAGTCCTCTCAACCGGCTCATCCTGGGTGAATTCGCTCTCGTCACTCCATATTACCCAGCCCCATGGTGAGGTCCTGTTCATGTATACCTGACCTCCTTCAGCTGTGCCGCCGGACCTTGACACGATCAGTCTCAGGCCTGACTCGAGGGGTACGAGATACCTGACCCTGAGGCTGACCTGAACGTGTCCTATGGAGGCGTTCGTTCCGCCACCTGTCGTCCCTGTGTACTCAGCGGTTACGCTGTCGAAGATAGCGTAGTACCTCAGCCTCCGGACAGTCACGTTGTAGAGGCTGCGCCAGCCTGGGTCTGTTTTCTCCCAGCCTGCTCCTCGATCAAACTGAACCCATCCTGAGCCTTGAAGGATCCAGGTCTCCTCGCTTGCGTTTGTGGGGCGAGTGTAGGGAGCCCGAGCTCTAAACCTGTACTCCTTGGAGCCTGAGCCTGTGACTGTGTCACGTGTCGAGTCGGAGACAGGCGGCATCGTTGCATTGTTATCATGGTGGATCTCGATTGTGGCTGAGGCTGGGAACCTGTAGGCTACGACGATCACAGCCTCAAACCATTCCCCTTCATCAACCTCTGAGGGGACAGGATTGATCCTTTCGATAACCGCGTAGTAGGTCTCAACATTGAATCTTAGTTCCTTGTAGTTGTACTGTGGGTATGGTGTCGGGTCGTTATGCTCCCGGTTCGGATCCACAACGAAGACGAGTGTATGAGCGCCCTTAGTTGCGGTCCAAGGCTTCGCGGTAATATCTTGGTATGATGGTTGAGGCGAAAAAGTCAAGGATCCGCTGGAGTAGATCTTGTTATCGAGTACGCAGGCGACGGTTACAGTTAAAGGCTGCTTGCTATTAGTGCTTCTCAGTGTGATCCTTGCGTGGAATGTGACTTGGTCGCCTTCAAGAGGGGATGCTGGATCTATCCAGACCTTCTCAACATCCCAGTCTGTCTTGATCGGCTCTATCACCTCGTAGGTTACGGTGGCAGTGTCAACCGGGGTTGGAGTCTGCCCCTCAGGTTGAATGTACAGTTTCAAGCCGAGCGTGTAGATTCCGGGTGTTGAGGGAGCCTGAAGCGTCAGGGCCACCGCACTCGTCCCTGAGCCTTTAAGCGTCTGCTTCCCGCTTTGGTACGGTGGACTCTCTATCCAGAAGGCGCATGGAGTAGCGGCCATGTAATGGAAGCTGATGGTTAAGCTGTACACCTGGTTCGTGTAGACCGAGTATGGGCTCGGCGGTATTATCTCTCCATTATATGCGGCTGATGCTGGCTCAACCACGCCAAGGGTAACCGTGACTATCAAGGCTGCTGCAAATGCTGCCCTGACATTCAGTTTGAGTCTGCTCATGGTGGTCAACTCTAACCCCCCTGTTCAGGCTGCTTGGCTCCACATTTCGGGCAGTAACTCACACCGACCGACAGCCTTGCCCCACACTCAACACAGTAAGCCTTGGCCCTTCCAGCCCTCACCCTTCTATATGCTAGATATCCGCCACCGAACACGGCGGCGAGGATGAGGCCTAGCAGTGCTGCTGCTAGGTAGTTTACCTTAGTCTCCGTCTCTAAGGCTTCTCTGGGTATCACCCTCTCAACCCTGAGCGTGGCGGCTGCACGCTTACCCTCTACTCCTGAGCCTGAGACGAGTATCGTGTATAAGCCTGGCTGAACACCCTCTCCAAGCTGCAGGGTCAGGTTTGACTGGAAGTTCGGGGTTGAGGCTGCTGGGTTCAGTCTCCATGAAACATTACCTGGTATGCCTGATGCTGCAAGGTTGACAGTTCGGCTGTAACCACTGTCTGATGAGACTGATACTGTGAACTCGGCCTTCTCACCCGGCTTAGCGGTGACGGTTTCAGGGCTGATGGATAGTCTGTAGTCAGGCCCCTCCTCGACTATGAGTGTTACCGGCTTATACCTCTCCTTGCCTCCGCCTGAAGCCTTTATTGTCATAGGGTATGAGCCGGCTGGAAGATTCGTGGCCGCTGTCACAGTCAATGTTGAGGTGTACCTTGGAGTTCCTGAGGGTGGGTTGAAGTAGTATGAGACGCCTGGCGGGACTCCCATAAGCTCCAGCTGCACAGGTTCAGGTGCACCTGAAGTGATGTCGACTGTGACTGTGTAGGTTACTGGGCTGCGTACAGTCTGCTCAGTAGGGACGGCTGTGACGTAGAAGTCGAACTCCTCCCCTGCTGGCTGCTCACCAGCAGGCTGCCCACCAGGCAGGACAGGAGTCTGCGTGACGGTGAACCTTAACTCTCGAACATTATTCCCGCGGTCAGCATCATCATAGGCATGGTCTGGATCAACCTCCCACCTGACAGTGTGTACGCCGAGGGTTGGTGTCCAAGGTGGGGATGAGACCGCCAGGAAAGTCATGCCTTCCTCCATGATTGCGGGGCCCCGAAGCTGCTCCACACCATCTATCGCGTATGATACCCCAACCGTCTGTGGGAATGGATCACTGGTTGCGACCTGTATCCTAGCTGTGAATGTCACACCCACCCCCATGAACGGGTCCACAGGTGAGACTGAGACTCCTGCGATGGACCAGTCA
>JAWCLX010000089.1:3864-5661 GCA_038850385.1 Bathyarchaeia archaeon
CTCTCCCGCCTCCTGGACATGCCCTACCCAATATGAGATGAAGGCTTGAAGCCCTAGACGGCCGCCTTGTGGGAGATCATGACGACTGAGAATCTCACGAAGTGAGGAACCGTCGATGTTGAAAGAGATAGACGCAGGGGACACGCTAGGGTCCAAATCGTCTCCAACAATCGTAATACTTAGGATCAATCCCTCCTCGAAGGGGATTGCTATACCGACATGTACTCTCTCAGCTTCCGGAGGCAGACTCCACTCAGCGGTGACGCCGACTGTGAAATCCTCGCCGAGAGTCACCTGTTGAGGAGGCGTCTGCCCGTTTACGGTGACGCCGGTTATCCTGCAGTAACGTTCAGCCGCTGCGCCGGACCTCACAGTCACATAGAACTCCTTTTCATCGTCTATGTCGGTGCCTTGTATGACGGCGCGGGCGACTCCTAGACGTATGTTCTCTCCTTCTGTGGATGGGGCTACTGCGTTCAGTATCTCGCTGAAGGAGCCTCCACCGCTGATGTCGCGGAGCTGACGCACTTCACGGCGATATTCGTTCTGTACTGTCAGGATGATGTTGTGTGTCTCACCCTCAAGGAAAGCATATCCGCCCTGGATGTTCACACGCAGGTTCTGGCTGGGCTCAGCAATGTCAGGGACAACAACTACATCATCGATCCATATGCGATTGGTCTCCCTCTCCAGAACCTGAATCGTGAAAGATTCCTCATCCCTTACAGTATCCTCAGCCTCAGCCCTCGCTTCAAAGACCCATTCCCAGTTATCAGTTGGTCGATCGGGCGCTTGAATATCAAACCCCAGGTCAAGGTTGAGTGAATGGCGGATGACTTCTCCATAGGCGTATGAACGATGGCCATCCCAACTCCCCACATCCCAACAACCAAGGTTAGTCGGAGCCATGTCAGGAGTATTCCTGAAGCGGATGACCAGACGACATGGATCCAGCTCCCATGAACCAAGCCCCCAAAGCCATCCCATGCTTCCACTCACTCTTTCCCAGTGGCCTCCTGGACTAACAGAAACCATGATGTGGGCTTGGACCATTTCCCCTGCATATATGGGGTCTCCTCTTCTACCTCCATGTGGAATCACGAGGAAATCTCTGATGGTCACGTATGGATCTCCAGTATTAACTTTCGATTCGAATGGAAAGACTGTATCTGGACTCACGATGTAGGCGAACAGTCGCCTTCTGAGAAGATTTCCCTCAGGGGTGCTCATCACCTCACAGTTACCCATCTCATCGCCATTGTATTCCAGGCCAGCCACCTCAAATGTTAGTTGCCATTCCCCCCGAACAGTTGAGAGGCCCTCCGCCCCACCAATGACATACCTGCTCGGCCCTCCCACCCATTCCCCCAGAGTATTCTTTATTCCAACCTCCAAAGCATGCCCTACTCCGCCGGTCACTTCGTACCTGCCATTGACCACTGCGGTGAAAGTCTGCTCTAGCGCAACTATTTCTGGATAAACCTCAACACTATCGATCGTAATGTTCTGGGCTTGAGCTGATTGAATATCAAACTGGAATAATGCTGGGGCAAGCAGGAGGACCGATAGGAAAGCTGTCAGGAATGAAGGCTTCCAAACTCGCTTCATCTAGAAGCTCACTGTACAGGACTTCTCGTCCTTGTTGAATGCTTATCGAACTGTGTATTTAATGCTTGTCTAGTCATGCACGGTTTGGAAGCCACTATGTTGAGCAATTATCCTGCATCTTGCAAGGCTGCTATGAGTCAAAGAGAAGAATGAGAGGGTGGGTGAGCCTGCATGCTGAAGCCTACAGAT
>JAWCLX010000090.1:0-2158 GCA_038850385.1 Bathyarchaeia archaeon
GACGGCCTTTATCTGCTGGTCGGTGAGCATGACAACCAAAAGTATGTTTCCTATACTTTATTGGTATAAATTTAAATATTTAACTGCCCATGTGTAATAAAGGCGATACCAAGATGAAAGACAACTCACTACTGCTGGAGTATCTGGGCAACCACCCAAAGCTCCGCATCCTAGACTTCCTGATAGACAACAGACCATTCGACTACAGCAGAAACGAGATCATGGAAGGCTCAGGAGTCAGCAGAAACACATTCTACAAACTATGGCCCACAATAGAACGCGCAGGACTCATAAAGAAGACAAGGAAGATAGGAAGAGCAGAACTATACAAACTCAATGAGGACAACACAGTAGTCAAAGAACTGCTGAAACTGGACGAAGTGCTAAGCAGAGAAGCAGCTGAGGAAGCAACAAGAATACAGGTCACAGCATAGCCGGTTCAGACCTTCCGAGGTATGAACCTACGTGAATTCTGTACCCGATTCCAGCACCGAAAACAGTGCGGACCCCGACCGGTCCACCACAGTACTGCTGCAGCGTCTCAATGTTTTGCAGTGTAGGTCATTATTGCAGAATTAAAGCGTCAATGAGGACGGTGCCTTATTGAATCACAGACGAAACTATGTTGACTTGAGCAACCTGGAAAGAGAAGAGCGCGCTTGCATCCTTGGGGCTTATAGTCAAACTGGCATTATGAAGATCCCGATCCACACTGGAACTGTCAACAGAGCCCAAGCGATTCTATTCCAACCGAATACTTTTTGGCCATCCATCATTCCGAAGGGGAGCAGGTTGAATGCGGCAAGCCACATATTCACAATATAGCCTTGAGACCCTATCAAGTCGAAGACCCCGCCAAGGTTCCTGATAGCTAGAAATAGTAGGGCGACCGCGATGTTCATGAGGGGGCCTGAAACAGAAATTAACCCGTTCTCCCTTCTCCCGATTCCATAGTCTAGTTCAAGATTTCGTGGTGAGATGTGTACAGCTCCTGGGGCTGCAAAGATCATGCGGCCATTCGAAAGCAAAGCGAATACTAGAGCCATGGCCAACCCCATGGGCCACAGCCTGAACTCCGCCCAGCACCCAAACTTTCGAGCCACATTCCTGTGCGCCAGTTCATGTCCAATGAAACCCAAACCTAAGGTCCCAAGCGAAATAGGAAACATCAAGAGGAATTTTGAAGTCGGGAGGGCGCTGACAGAGAAGCAAAAGCCTAGGAGAAGCCATGCTACCAGCAACTGTTGGGGCTCCGACATCAAGACTCGCCAACTGGTTGAAGCTTGCCTCTTTCCATTTTGTTTGTGCTTCCTCCTAGCATATGGCGGAGGCCTTGCAAAAACAAGATACGCACAATCATGAGTTTCAGGCAGTCTGTGATCAATACAGAAAGTTCTTCTACAATGGCGGCAGATGAATGGAAGATCAATTTCACGCCAGCAAACCTCACATTTGGCCAAGAGCCAGACTCTCCTGAGCGGATTAACCCTCAAGCACAGCCGATTGATCCGGCTTCTATCTACTATCTTCCTTACGTCTCAAACCTTTCTCCAAAGAACCTTGCACAATAAGCATAAAAGATCTATAGATGAGTCTAGTCAAGGTGCCGTTAAGGTGCGCCTTGCTCTAGTCGGTCCGCCGCTCTGCGGAAAGAGCACGCAGGCCAAAATGCTCTCTGAAAAGTATTCTATACCGCGGATTTCACCAGGAGACCTATTCCGTGAGGAGATGGCAAGAGGTTCAGGGATTGGCTTGAGAGTTCAGAAAATGGTCAATTCTGGCAAACTGGTTCCAGACAGAATTGTCATCGATATTGTGAAAAGACATCTGGAGAAACCCCAGTGCCAGAGCGGTTTCGTAATCGATGGCTTTCCAAGGACGATCAGACAAGCTCGGTTTCTTAGTGAATACTTGAATTCAAAGGGCACTCGCCTTGACAGAATGATCGTTCTTGACATTCCGGAAGAGGAGGTGTTCAGGCGAGCAGTGGTTAGAAGGAAAGAAGGCGATAGAAAAGACGACGAATCGGACAAGACCCTGTCCAGCAGAATGAAGACTTACCAGAATCAGACAATGCAAGCGATCAAGTATTTTGAGAATCAAGGAATAGCGTCACACATAGACGGAACCTTGACCATTCCCCAGGTTTTTGAGAACA
>JAWCLX010000090.1:2209-5634 GCA_038850385.1 Bathyarchaeia archaeon
CTAATCGACTGGTGTCTGAGCAGCTGAGAGGCAGCAATAACAATACTTGCTGGTCGTACTCCATGGAAGGCAGTTGTTTCTGCTTCTCCATAAGCTGTGGTTACCCTTTTGTCTTAAGTACTCTTTGACACAGTAGACAATCTGGTTGCGGGTACTGCACTCACACTGCTCATTCACCTGCGTATGTCCACTGCCTGAACCGTAACACAGTTGCTTTAGGAGGATCAGATCGAAGCATAAATTGAAAACACGACACGATCTTGAGATTAAGTGATACCCTCCTCTCCTCTACCAGACATAAGATCTAAAGACACGCCTGTTACGCAGTTCTACCATATTCCGAAGCCGCGTTCAAATCTTTTATATTATGAATCATAGAAGTGCGCCGATAGGCACTCTTGGTGAGCGGCATGTCTTCGAATGGCTCCTTTCTTGATAGATACGCTAACACGGGAACAGGCCTCTCTGACACGGATATTAGAACGCTCAGGGCTATGACTCGACGCTTCAACCTGCACACAAGAGAGTTTCATGATTACTGGAATGAGACCAAAGAGATGCTCCAGAGAGTCTTCCAGACTGGGAACAGCGTAGTCGGCGTAACAGGCTCGATAAGAGTTGCTTTCGACGTCATTATCAGCAACACGATCGAACCCGGCGACAAGGTTCTCTCCTTGACAAACGGTTACTGGGGAGACTACTTCCCACGGGTGGTTAAATCATACTCAGGCGAGCCTATAGTATACTCAGAAGATCCTAGGCTGCCGATAGATCCGGAGAAAGTCCGAGATGTTCTCAGTAAGAACAGCGACGTGAAGGCAGTCACGGTAATGCATGTTGAGACAGACACAGGGATCGTTAACAGGATTTCAAGAATCTCCGAGATCGTGAGGAGATACTCTAACGCGCTCTACATCGTCGATTGCGCAACCTCCCTTGGGGGGATGGAGGTCAAGGTTGATGAGCTAGGAATTGACTTCTGCTTCTCTGGATCCCACAAATGCTTAGGCGCGCCGGCAGGGTTGGCGTTCATAACGGTGAGTGAAAGGGGCTGGGACGCAATCCGGAATAGGAAGACTCCTATCTTCGGCATGTACGGAAACCTCGCCTCTTGGAATGAACCTCTACCATTAGAATGTGAACCCCCGATGCCGACGCATGTAATCCATGCTGTAAGGTCAACTCTGGAATGGATACTTTCAAGAGGTCTGAAGGAAGTCTGCAGAATGCATGAGGTGGCGGCCGAGGCGTTACGATGCGGCTTGATTGAGATGGGGCTCGAGCTCTACCCTGACTGCTCCAGATGTGAAGGCTGCGCATCGCCTGATAGATTCTGCAGCGATGTCGTCACGACCCTACCATATCCACACGGAGTCAAGCCTGAGACCTTGGAGAGGATCATGGGTGAAAGATTCAACCTCTCAGTACTCGCTTCACCATACAGGCCAGGATGCTTCCAGCTGGGCACGATCAATGAGCTACAGACATCTCCAGACTACATACTGAAACTCATAACTACGCTCGGACTTTCCTTCTCAGAGCTTGGAGTGAAGATAAGACTAGATAAAGGGATAAGAGCCGCGCACGACATCCTGGTCAGCAAGGGCCAATATCATCACTGGAAGAAGTTGACTGGGTGAAGGGATTGACAAACCCCAAGTACGAGCAATTCATAAACGAACAGGTCGATGAACTGAAGAGGTCAGGATTCCTATCACAGATCCGTGTACTGGACGGACCTAACTCTGCAGTATCAGTTGTTGACGGAAAGAAGGTGCTAATCCTCTGTTCTAACAACTACTTAGGACTGGCTAACCGTCCCGAACTAGTCCAAGCTGCCAAGGAAGCCTCTGACAGATACGGCGCAGGCATAGCGGTGGGCAGAGGGGTAATGACGATGTCGATAATACTCGAACTTGAAAGGAGACTGGCCGAGTTCAAAGGGGCGGAGGCGGCTTTGACGTACCCAACAGGATACGTGGCTAACATGGGGGGGATCTGGCCCTTGATGACTGAGAAAGACGCGATTCTGAGCGATGAACTCAACCACGCCAGCATAATCGATGGCTGTAGGCTAGCAAGAGAGACAGCCCGAATAGTCTACAGACACAACGATATGAGCGACCTCGAAAAGAAACTCAAACAGAGCATGGAGGCACGCTCGAAAGGAAAGACTATGATCATTACTGACGCAGTCTTCAGCATGGATGGAGACATATGCAAACTGCCAGAGATGATTGAGCTTGCTGAGAAGTATGACGCCTTCATATTCCTGGATGAAGCGCACGCCTCAGGCGTCTTGGGAAAGACTGGGAGAGGAACTGTCGAGCATTTCAACGCTTATGGAAGAGTCGAGGTTCAGATGGGGACGCTCTCTAAAGCGATCGGAACAGTGGGAGGCTACATCGCCGGCAGTGAAGGACTATGCTACTACCTCCACAGGCGTTCAAGACCATTCTATTTCTCAACAGGCTTCCCCCATCCGGCAGTATGCGGTGCGACTTTGAAGGCTCTGGAGATAATCAAGAAGGAGCCTGAGCTCGTCCAGAGGCTGTGGGACAACACCCGCTACTTCAAGAGGGAACTGGAGAGCTTAGGCTTCAACACCGGCATAAGTCAGACTCCCATAACCCCAATAATAGTGGGGGAGCCTGAAAGAGCGCAGCGGCTGAGCAGGCTACTCTATGAGGAAGAGGGCATATTCGTCCAGGCCTTCAGCTACCCCGTAGTCCCGAAGGGAACTGACAGGATCAGGGCGATAGTGAATGCCCATCACACCCGAGAACAGCTCGACCATACGCTGGCAGCACTCGAGAGGATAGGAAAAGGCCTACACATACTGTGATCCGGCTAACATGTGTACCGGAGATCTCAGAAATGTAGTGTCCACTCTCTCAGCCGGCGAGCACAGGAACTGTGAAGCTCAACCCCGAGGCCTGGTCTATCTAAGGGAATCCTCGCGCCATCTCTGAATGGAACTCTGGAGGACGGTGTAACGATCTCAGTCTTGATCTCGAGATCCGTATCAAGATCAGAGGCAACTACGTCATTTGATATGCCGGCTAGAAAGTGTGCATCTTGAGCTATGCCGATTTCGCTCTCCATCATGCATCCAACCATTATCTCTAGGCCGTGATCCTTCGCCAATTCAGCCATTCTGCACCCCCAGAAGATTCCGCCGGCCTTCTGCAGCTTTATGTTTACTCCATCAGCTGATTCTGATCTTATGATCTTCTGGAGATCTTTCATTGTAACCACTGCTTCATCTGCGAAGACTGGAATTTTGCATTTGCTGCTGATACCCTTCAGTTTCTGAAGGTCATCCTTAGGTGACGGTTGCTCAACCAAGATGACTTTCGAACCTACCGCATCGTAGATATCGTTTAGAACCTTCACCGCTGACTTCTCATCTCTATACGCTTGAT
>JAWCLX010000091.1:0-5622 GCA_038850385.1 Bathyarchaeia archaeon
TCACACAACCAGGTTGAGGTGATGATCAACATGATGCTCTGGGCGAGGTTCAGGAGGATCCTCGTCATAGGGGTCGGCAGGAGCGGCCTCATAGGGAGGGCCTTCGCGATGAGGCTGATGCATCTTGACTTCGACGTCTACGTTATGGGCGAGACTATAACGCCGGCCATAGGCAAGGGAGACCTGATAGTCGCCATCTCAGGGTCAGGGACGACTAAGCTCGCAGTCACCGCCGCCGCCATCGGGAAGGAGGTTGGCGCGAAGATAATAGCGATAACATCCCATCCCAACTCAGACCTGGGGAAGATCGCTGACCATGTAGTCCAGATAAGAGGCAGAACCAAGATCGCTAAGGAGAGGGACTACTTCCTGCGGCAGCTCACCGGAGTCCATGAGCCGCTGGCACCTCTCGGAACGATATTCGAGCTGAGCACAATGGTCTTCTTCGACAGCCTCATCGCGGAGCTAATCCAGAGACTCGGCAAGAGTGAAGGTGAACTTCGAAGAAAACATGCTACGATCGAGTAGAACCTGGCAGGTCAGACCTTCTCCGCAAGTTCAACCTTTAAGGGCTCTAGGTGTCCCCTGTCCCCTGACCAGACCATCCGAAAGTCGCTCACAACTATCCTCCTCCTGAACAGTTCGGAGTCGACGACGAATGTCTCGTACTCGCCACCCTCACCTGACGGGTTAAGCCCGTACCTGACATGTAGGCGACCCAGCTCCTCGACTGCATCTCTGTCAAGCGTCCTCCCGAGCCATCTCTGGTCAAGACCTAACGCTGCTACAGCAACGACCATCGCCTCGAGCCCAGACTCAACCTGTTCCCTAAGCAGCCTCATCTGGTCCATGCCCCATAATGGTGTGAGGCATCTCAGCCCCAGCCGATTAGCCACGTCCTCGATCCTTCTCTTCTGGTACTGGCTGGCGATCGCTCCAGCAGCGATCCCGTCTACTCGATGCTTAGTCCTGATTCCTTCAATACACTCTCTAAGCTCATCCTCCTCTTCCTCCTTCTCCGCTTCCACATCAAAGGCGGAGATAGGGATGCCCATCGTCCTCGCCTGCAGACTTGTCAACTCGACGCAGGGATGATGAAAGAGCCACGATTCGCCACTTCTAGGTTTCAGTGTGAGCAGCAGCTTCACATGGTGGCCTTCTTCAATCAGCTTCTGGATTGTGTAGAGGCTGTCCTTTCCGCCGCTGAAGAGTACTGCAACACGCATCTGCCGGCTAGCACCTACTCTCCAGTCTAGTGCATCTCGGCCTGGCTTTCCTCTTGAAAATGGCCTCGTACAATTCCTTGACCTTCTCGACCGTGTCAATGTCGCCTCTGGACTTGTCTTCTCTTATCCTCTTTATTCTCGCGAAACGTAGAGCGTAGCCAGATCTGTAGTGGGGGCTCATCTGAACCTCATCAAACGCCACTTCAACGACGATTTCAGGCTTGACTCTGACAGTGTACCCGTCGTCCATGATCTTCAGACTCTGGAGGCGTGTCGTCATGTACTCGAATTCCTCGTCCGTCAATCCTTTGAAGGTCTTACCAACCTCGAGCAGGTCGCCGGTCTCCGGATCTCTGACGGCCAGGTGATAGTTGCTGAGCCATCTATGCCTCCTGCCTGAGCCTCTGTCCGCAGCGACTATGACCGCGTCCAGGGTCTCAGCCTGCTTTATCTTAAGCCACTCCCTCCCTCTTCGGCCCGGGGTATATCCGGCATGAGGCGCCTTCGCTATCAAGCCCTCGTGGCCTTCCTGAATGGCCCTGTTGAAGAACTCACCGGCTTCGGCGAGGTTGTCTGTCACAAGCATCGGGGTCAGGAGCTCCTTGGCGCAGACCTCCTCCAGAAGTCTGCGCCTCTCACTCAGTGGGAGATCGAGCAGAACCTTCCCTGCAAGGTAGAGTATGTCGAAGAGGAATAGTCGGACTGGGACTTGGCGCATGGCATCCTGGACGTCTACGGTCCTCCTGAAGCGCCGCATAAGCTCCTGGAACGGCATCGGCCTGCCGGCTTCATCGACAGCCACAACCTCCCCCTCAACGATCACGTCCTGAACATGAAGGCTGCGAAGCACCAGATCTACTATGTCTGGGAGGCTTGGAGTGATTCTTGACAGTCTTCTGCTGAATACCTCAACATGTTCACCCTGCCTGTGTATCTGAACCCTGGCTCCGTCGAGCTTATACTCGAAAACGGTCGATTCAGGATGCATCCTGAAGACCGACTTAAGATCTGGGGCCGTATCCGCCAGCATCGGACTTACCGGCTCGAAGAGTCTGACTCCTACCCGCTCCAGCCCTTCCCTGTGCTCTGTAAGTGCGAGCCTCGCAGTCTCGCCTAGGTCTCCGGTCAGAGTGTAGGCTCTCCTGACCAGCTCCCTCTCAACATCTGCAGCCTTCGAGATCGCTTCCAGAAGCAGCCCCTCAGCGAGGCCTACCCTTAACTCACCCAGCACTATCCTAACTATGTACTCCCGTTCAACCCTGCTCGCGTGACTCAGCAGGGCTGATAGCATCGCCTCCCTCCTCGACCTCGACCCTGCGCCACAGATTGAGGCGACTCTCCGAAGCTGATCGTAGACGCCGACTATCGTCAACTCCGGCTCCTTCAGAGTCGTCTGCCTGGTTGAGGAGAGTACTCTCTGCAATGTCCTACCCTTCACCTCTAGGGCCCCTCTGTCTTTTTGAGAGGAGGCTAAGCCGGACATCAGGAGGACCGCTGCCGGGACCTCCTGTTCGTCGAGGCCCTTCAGGAAGGAGCTTAACCTCTGGATCTTCTCTCTTCTGCTTGAGGTTGCTTCTAGTTCCTGGAGCACATCCGTCATCTTCATGAATAGAGTGGGCGGGGGCATCGGCGACTACTCTGAAAAGTTTAAAAGTTTTAGGGGCTTCTTGGAGCTAGCCTCTAGCAAATGATGACTTTGGAGGAGGATAAAAGTGCCGCGTTACAAGTCGACCGCGGAGATAATGAAGATAATCCAGAATAAGGACCAGATCCGAAAGATCTAGGCGAACAAGCCTGATCCGGAATATATCGGCATTATCGCGCATGTAGACCATGGCAAGACGACGATGTCAGACTCCCTCCTGGCTTCGTCAGGTTTACTCTCCCCATCCGTCGCAGGCAGCGCCTTGGCACTAGACTTCATGGAGGAGGAGCAGAAGCGCCAGATGACGATCAAGGCCGCAAACGTCAGCCTCCTGCATGAGAGGGAGGGTGTGCCTTACGTCATCAACCTTATCGATACACCTGGACACGTTGACTTCTCAGGCAGAGTGACCAGGTCTCTCAGAGCCATCGACGGCGCCGTCGTCGTCGTAGATGCTGTTGAGGAGGTCATGGTCCAGACGGAGACTGTGACGCGGCAGGCCTTGGAGGAGAGGGTTAGACCTGTCCTCTACATAAACAAGATCGACCGGCTCATCAAGGAGTTGAAGCTGACCCCTGAACAGATCGAGGAGAGGATCTCGAGGATAATCAAGGACTTCAACAACCTGATCGAGATGTACGGTGAGCCCGAGTTCAGGAACGAGTGGAAGGTGAGCTTCGCGACTAACACTGTGGCGATGGGCTCTGCTAAGGACAGGTGGGGCTTCACATCCGAGCTCGCCAAGAGGAGGGGGGTGAAGTTCTCTGATGTGATCTCGATGTATGAGCAGGGCAACGTCGAGGAGTTCAGGGAGAAGGTCCCACTCCACGAGGCTATACTGAACATGGCGGTCGAGGCTATGCCTGCTCCACACGCCGCCCAGAAGTACAGGATACAGAAGATCTGGAAGGGCGATATTCAGAGTGAGATAGGCCAAGCGATGATAAACTGTGACGATAAAGGCCCGGCTGTGATGGCTGTCTCGAATATAGTAGTGGATCCGCAGGCAGGCGTCGTCGCTACAGGCCGGCTTTTCTCAGGAACAGTGAAGGAAGGCGACCTCGTCCACCTCATAGGCGCCAAGACCGACTCCAGGATCCAGCAGGTCTGCATCTACATGGGCCCATACAGGGAGGTTGTGGGGGAGTTGACCGCAGGGAACATACCGGCGCTCCTAGGGCTTGAAGCTGCGAGGGCAGGCGAGACCGTCGCATCGGTGAAGGACATCGCACCGTTCGAGGCTGTCAAGTACGTTACAGAACCTGTCGTGACCCTGGCGGTCGAGCCTAAGTATAGCAGGGACCTACCGAAGCTTGTGGATACCCTGCGGAAGCTCTCGATCGAGGACCCTAACTTGGTCACGACGATTAATGAGGAGACAGGAGAGTACCTGATCGCTGGCATGGGCACCCTACACCTTGAGATAGCCACGACCCTGATCCAGAAGACAGGGCTTGAGATCACAACGTCCAAGCCTATCGTCATCTACAGGGAGGGGATCAGGTCGGCTGCAGGCCCATACGAGGGGAGGTCGCCTAACAAGCATAACAAGATCTTCATAGAGGTCGAGCCTTTGAGTGAGGATATCATAGATATGATCAAGGCAGGCAAGATTGGGGAGTACATGGACAAGGCCGCGATGGCTAAGATCCTGCGTGAGCAAGGTTGGCCTCCAGATGAGGCTAAGGGAGTCTGGAGCGTCGATGAGAGCTGCAACATGCTCACAGAGGTCACGAAGGGGGCTCAGTTCCTGCAAGACGTCAAGGACATGGTTGTAGCAGGTTACAGGTGGGGGATAAAGGAGGGGCCGCTCGCGTATGAGCAGATAAGGGGCGTCAAGGCCAAGATAACAGACATCCAGCTCCACGAGGACCCCGTACATAGGGGGCCTGCCCAGATAATGCCTATGTCCAGGAGAGCCTTCTTCGCAGCCTTCCTCTCAGCCGACCCGACACTCTACGAACCGATCCAGAGGATCACCGCCAAGGTCTCTCCTGACCTCCTTGGAGCTGTGACCAGTGTGATCAGCCAGAAGAGGGGAAAGGTCGTCTCAGTAGAGCAGAAGGGCAACATAGTCTACATCACCGGCGAGATCCCGACCGCTGAGACATTCGACCTGTCTGAAGCCTTAAGGAGCGCTACAGCAGGAAGAGCCTTCTGGGGGCTTGAGTTTGCCAGATGGTCCCCTGTCCCGGCCTCAATGATAAAGCAGGTGATAGAGGAGATCAGGAAGAGGAAGGGTTTACCGCTCGAGCCGCATAAGGCCGAGGACTTCATGGACTAGAACTTGTCTTCAGGGAAGCACTACACCCCTAGGATATGCCGCATCACCCATATGATGATGCCTCCGAGGAATACAAGGCCCAAGGCTATCATGATCACTATCGCGTAGGTCAGGACTTGGCCTAGCAGCTTGAGGTTGAGGTAGCTCAAATCTTCCTTGCCCTCATCAGCCGTTCTCTTCTCCTGCCTATGTGACATTCCTCTTCACCAACAAGAGTCTGACAGGCATATGCACCTTTAACTCTTTAGTACAGTCCTCCGGCTGTCTTGTCGTCTTCAAGTCAAGGGGGAGAACTGGCCATGGCAAGGCTCATATCCTATCCGCCATATACTGGTCGGAAGAGGCTGCAGCCATGGATTGGGCGTCACTCATCCTTCTGATCATAGCAGTAGTCGTAGTCTTGGCGCTTATCGGATACTTCGTCTCGATCTATAATCGGTTCTTCAGACTCAAGAATTCGGCTGAGG
>JAWCLX010000092.1:0-4852 GCA_038850385.1 Bathyarchaeia archaeon
TTACGACTTTACCGGCGATGCTTGAACGAAGAGGAAGGTACTCAGCATCAGCAACGATGTCGCATGAGGAGTCTGGGTCTATGTCTATTCCTATTTCAGCTCCCTTATGATTGCCACAACCAAGATCTATCGAAACCGGATCCATTGACCTTCATCATCAGATATTAAGTCAACCTTACTCACTGGAGTTGGATAGGATCATGATTAAATCATTTCCGTCAATCGGTCTTGGCTAGTAAGACAGGCGAGATCAGTAGTGGACCACCACAGCCATGCATCTTTCTAATCTTTAACGCACACTGCGCTGTCAACATCTATCTTGTTGGTCAGAGCCTGTTTGAGTTGGTGAAGCTTCGAGTTCATGGTCAGAGTCAGAAGTCATCCATTGATCTCTGCGGGGCCCCTCTTGTCTCAGTCAGACTAACCTTCAAAATGCGTCTGCTATCGGGATATCGTATCTTCCCTTAAGCTCCCCTGCTTTGACGGCGATGTCTTCATCTACATGATGCTTCACAAGATGTCCGGCGTATCTGATCTCCTGAATTCTAGCTTTGGCTAGGTCAGGCCTCTTCTCCTGCAGATACCCGTAGTAGATCTCTGTTAGCGTGACCACGCTTACCGCAGCCTCCACCCCTCCAACCTCTATCTGAGACAAGATCTTCTGAACATGCTCCCAACCCTCCTCCCTGGCAAACAGCTTGATCAAGGGCTTCGTATCCAGCAGCATTCTAGGTCTGCCTGACCCGCTTCTCAAACTCCTCAGTCCACTCCTTTCTCGTGGCCTCGATATCCTTCGAGGGCTTTCTCCCCCTGAATACCTCCGCATCTATTCCGTCAAGTCTCGAGAGCTTCGGTGTCGGAACCATCCTGATCGTGTCTCCCTAGCGGCTGATCAGGAATCTCTCACCCTTCAAGACCCTCAATTCCTTCCTGAGCCTTGAAGGGATCGCCACCTGACCCTTCGAGGTGACGGTTACCGTCTCCATAGAACCGACCCCACCGCCTAATTTACCGTCTTACATTGATAAACATGTTCGAAGAAAAGTCTCCGGCCGGAAAAACTTTGTTTGTCTTACATCTGCTCACACGTCTACCCTAGACGGAAACGCCGGCATGCTGGACCTCCTTGCCAAGCAACCAATATCGCGCAGGCTGGAACCGAAAAAGTCTGTCAAACGATTCATAACGAGAAAGAGGTGACTCAGCCCGTAGACATAAGCTTTGTAGTTCTTGTTTTGGCAGTGTCCATCTGTTCGAGGGGCAGCTGAAGCTGTGTGCTGATTCTAGAGCGAACGCTTCTGCCACTTAGGGTCTATCCCTACCAACAAGTCTTCTGCCTTACTTCACAGATGATACTGGAGCAGTCTCTGCGAAGCCAGCTAACTCGACGTGTTTGAGAAATGGTTCATCCCGTCGATAGTCTTACTCGTACGCTGGTTCATGAAAGACAATTGCGAACATGATTATCTACTCAGACTCGCTGTTCAGGAAGGATGAATCAACCCTTACTCACATGTGACGCCCACCCAGGAGGGCATGCGAGAAGTTCGGTGTGGAGACGAGCTCTTCCAGAGCTTGACACTCCAACAATTGGATCTGCTGGATTCTCTGCTGCTTATCCAAGCGGATCCTCCGCTTTCAGAGAGTTATGGGATCCTGCCAAGATGTCCCATTCCTCAACAGCCCGGTCCCAGGATCCAAGTCTGCACTATACACTACGACTCAGGTGCAGCAGTGGAGGATCGGTCGTTTGACTCGTGTGTCCACGGAACCGCAGCGGCGTCAAGGAGGTGGTGGTCAGGGAGCTAACTGCTTCAGCAGCTCCTCCACTGTCAACACATCCTTTGAGACACCGTAGCTTGAGAGCCTCTCAGCGATCCTCTTGGCAGTTGGGACTATCAAACGTGCTTTCTTAACGACTTCATCGTCGTCCAGAACTTCTTTCGGAGTCCCATCCTTGAGTATTCTGCCCATGTGCATCACAAGCAGCCGGTCAACAACCGTGGATACGATGGATAATGCATGAGTGATCAGCAGAATCGTATAGCCGCTTCTGTTGAGATTTCTGAGCAATGCCATTATTCTGGAGTTTGTCCTATAGTCTTGACCTGTCGTCGGCTCATCGATGATCAACATCTTAGGTTTGAGTGAGAGGATCGAGGCTAATGCAAGCCTCCTCCTCTCACCTTTGCTCAAGAATAATGGATGCTCGTCCTCCAGCCCATTCAGCTCCATCGCCGAGATCGATTCGCTCGTCCTCTCCGTCACCTCATCCTCTGGTAAGTCCAGTATTCTTGGGGCGAACGCGACTTCATCCCTCACCGTTTGATTGAAGAGCTGATGGTCCGGATTCTGGAAGACGTAGGATACGAGCTTGGCGAGATCTCTTCTGTGGAATCTGCTGATCGGCTTCCCTTCGATCTTCACCTGGCCGGCTGTGGGGGGGAGTAGGCCACACAGGATCTTCGCAAGAGTGGACTTCCCAGAACCGTTCGGCCCGACGAGGGCTATGAAGTCCCCCTCATAGATCTTGAGGTCTACACCTTTGAGAGCCTCGGCCCCATTAGGATAACTGAAGTACACTCGATCGAGTGAGGCAAGCTCCTTCATTCCACACCTGGGTTCTCTCGGCGGCTCCTCAATGACCTCTCTGACCTTCACGTAGCCCTTGGTGATGGCCTCCTTCAAGGTTCTCTCTGCTTCCAATTCCGTGAGTGAAGGCTTGAGGCCTAGAGCACAGGTGATTCGGCATGGGTGTGGCGGGGATATGCCAAGTTGCTGAATTGACGATATGTCACTGAAGACTCTCTGAGGAGCCCCCTCGAAAGCAACTCTCCCATTACTGAAGGCAACTATCCTGTCAGCCGTCTCTGAAAGGAATTCGGTCTCGTGCTCGACAATTAATACCGTCGCGCCAAGCTCCTCTCTCAGGCTTCTTATCGATTCGAATACCTCGAGTTTTCCAACCGGATCGATATCTGAAGTAGGCTCGTCCAGGACCAGTATCTTCGGGTGAGTTGCGATCGCTGATGCTATCGCGACACGCTGCTTCTCTCCACCACTCAGCTGGAGAGGATTCCTCTGGAGAAAATCTGCGGATAAACCGACGGCTTTCAGAGCCCATTCTATTCTCTCAGAGATCTCCTCTCTGGAGTTCACGATGTTTTCAAGAGCCAGAAGGATCTCGTCCTCCACCGTGCTCATGACATATTGGGTCTCAGGATCCTCGAAGACCAGGCTTAGCCTTCTCGATATCTCGGTCAGATCATCACGTACAGTATCCAGACCGTCGACTGTGACCTTGCCTCTGTAAGCTCCCTGCAGCCTCTGGGGGATGACTCCAACTAGGCTCAGGCAGAATGTGGTTTTTCCAGCTCCACTCGGACCTACTATCCCTACAACCTCACCTGAGGAGACGGATAGATCTAGGCCTCTGAGCACCCAGTCTTTTCTTCCCTCGTATCTCCACCAGAGGTCTTCGACTCTCAGGATCTCTGACATTCAGGATTTCCTTCAGAAGGTCTTTTCCAGATACACTCCGAGTATTGCGGCAGCGCAGAGAAGGGTCACTAGATAGTCTACCGTCTTGAATCTCATCTGGCGGAAAACTATTGGAGGCTTACTGGTTGGGCTCAAGCCTCTGCTCTCTAGTGCAAGCGAGATGTCATAGCTTCTTCGCAGCATCAAAGAGAAGATCGGTATCAGTGAGTAGAAGTATAGACGTAGCCTCTTCAGAAGTGGGGCCTTCGCGAAGTCGACACCTCTAACCGTCATGGCATCTCTAACAGTGAAGAAATCATCAGCGAATAGTGAGATTCCTCTGAAGAAGAGTGCAGCCACAACAGTTGCGCCGTACGGGAGGCCCACACTCCTCATCCCCCAGATGACCTCCCTATCGTCTATTGTTCCAAGCAGAAAGATCGCGGAGAAGACCATGATGACTATTCTGGAACAGTAGATGAAGAGGTAGGTCATGGTCCTATCAGAGATCAATAGTTTCCACATGAATGGGCCTTTCGCAGTCTCGATCCTCATCAATACATACTCGAGGTACGTCGTCTCTCCAGGGATCTGAGTCAGGAAGATGAATGAGAAGCCTATGAAGACCGTCACAGTCACTATGACAACCAGGAACTTTGACAGTGCCCGGACTGGGACCCCGCCGAGCAGTATCAGGATAATGCTCAATAGAAGGAGGGAGACCGCCAGGTAGATGTCGCCTGGACCTGTTATGAAGACTATTGCAAGACCTATCGAAAAGGCGATGACGAATCTGGTTACAACATGGAGCCTATGTAGGACGGTTCGGCGCGCTGAGATTCCCATCAGATTCTGCAGAACACTTGACGGCATCCCGATTCATCAAGGACTTAAGATCCAAAATCAAGAAAAGAGGATTACCTGGACTCAGGTCCACCATCGCCTAACATAGATCGGTGAGCGCTTAATCATTGGTGTTAGTGCGGTCAGCAACGCGGTTCCAATGATCGCTAGGACGACTATGTCGCCGATCGCCCATCCTGTAAAGACCACGGGGAAGAGCCCTGCTGGAAGAGGTGACAGCCCTGGAATCAGAGTCAGAGACCAGGCACCCCATGCACCGCTGACAACAGCGGCCAGTATGATTCCTGAAAGGACATAGGTCCCCCAGGTTCTCTTCTCACCGACGAAGGAACCGACGAGTATTCCAATGATGGAGAGCGCCAAGCCGGAGTAGAGTGCATACCTGTACACTGAGACGAAGGGCTCACCATAGGTTGCGCCGAGGTAGACTTGGACGATCAACCCGATTACTAGCAGGGCTAAACCTACGGCTACCAAGGGCTTGAAGACTTTAGCAGCGGTCGGTCTC
>JAWCLX010000092.1:4862-5444 GCA_038850385.1 Bathyarchaeia archaeon
AGTATCCACCTTGAGCATCTTGATGAAAAGCAGCGGCATCAAACCTTCCAGAAAGTCTGCTACAGACCAGACGCCTGACAGAAGTGGTGAGTATCCGCTCGGCCAGAGCCCTAAGAAGAAGCAGCTGACATAGCCGGCGAGGCAGCCCCACATACCCATCCAAATGGCGAGAGGCACGTATATTGCGGCTGAGACGTAGAGTGCTGATACCCCCGGAGCACCAAGCACCGGAAATATCAGCGCGGAGACTACTCCCAAGACGTACGAGATGGCAGTTGCAAGGGCGAACGAGACCAGATGCATCCAGGTAATCGGTTTGGACGGTACACCCTCTGAGGTTGCGGGACTTGTCATTTCGCTAGCCCCAGGGATACTCCCAACATTATCTAGACTTAAGACTTTGCTTAGTCTATCAAGACATGAAGGGGCATAAGTCTAATGCAGACCACTGTCATACGTTAGATGGCTGGAACTCAGAAAAGGCTCCTGCCGCCAGCCCGTGGGGTGACAGCCCCCCTCCCATCAGAACGCTTCAGGATGGTGTGACTGCCCCCGCTGCCTCAAGACCTTGAATCCCATCTT
>JAWCLX010000093.1:0-5375 GCA_038850385.1 Bathyarchaeia archaeon
ATTGTCCCGTTATCAGGCAAGATCGCGGTGGCGCGGGTCGAGTTTGATGTTCACCGAACAGGCCGCGCAAATGTGCTTGTTCACTTCAAAGACTTCGCGCAAGGATACCCTGTACAGATTACTCCTGGCAGATCCTTGAGCATAGCATTCTATGATCGTGACAATATACTCCGAGGGCGGAACTCAACCCTTGTCCCTTCTGGAAGCACCTCTTCAAGCGTGATCGTCACAGGCTTTCTCGGTACTAGACAGGACTACGGCCTCCCGCCAGGCATGTACTATGTCCGCGTCACGGTGGAAGGCTTCTACCAACCTTACGACTTCTACATGACGGTATCGGACTGCAACAGTACATCAGAGGCGAGCCTTGAGGTTGTCAGAACAGGCTCAGTCACTCTGACGATACGTTCCGTGAACTGTCAGTCACCACCTCAACCTCAAAACTGGAGGTACGGCGGTTCGTCTATACGTGTCGAGTTCCGTGACCAGTATGAAGCGCTGGTCTACAAGATTGCTTTCAGCCGTCAGACATTCTCAAGTAGTGAGGCCACCGTCTTCGCTACTGACCTTCGAACTGGAACCTACTCCATTCACATATTCACGTTTGGGTACTACCAGAAAACCCCCTACCTGATCGAAGTGATCGACGGAGTTACAGTCGACAGAGTCGTGGACCTCACGGTTGGAGGAACGATCGAGCTTAACCTTCTGCTTGAGAAGGAGGATCTGCCGACCAGAATAGACACGTACCGATTCTCTGAAAGTGTGCCGATCCGAATAGAAGTCTATGATGGTTATGATGATTTCGTGGCGGCTAACGTCACCCATATACCTTCGAGCTTGACGGTGTCGACTTTCCGTCTGTCCGGCTTCAGAAGATACGCAGGAGATCCTGCGTGGAGATGGGTTAACTTCTATGATACAACTGACGGCGTTATTCAGTCTGATAGTGGTCTGGCACCAGGCGTCTACAGGCTGGTCGTTTATCTGCCTGGTTTTCTGCAGGAGAGCGTCGCCATGACTGCGACGCTTCCTGAATGTGGCAGCATCAGCATAACTTTGGTGCTCAGTCGCTTGGCAAATCTCTCAGGCACTGTTACGAGCCTTAACATGTTCGGTGTATTGGTGCCGCTTAACTGGGCTATTGTCGACGTGATCGGTCAAGATACACAGGACTTCACATCAACACTTGACGGATCCTACGAGATATGGGTGAAGGAGGGCCGTTACCTTGTGATCTGTTCCTTGAATGGTTACGAGACCTCTGTGAAGGAGGTCAGCCTTTCTGAAGGGTCAGATGTCAGTCTGGACTTCAGGTTGACCCCTATCGGCATCAGTATCGATGAGTTCAAGGACTTCGCATATGTTCCATTAGCAGTGACCTGCGTCTTTTGCATTCTGCTGGCTAGGAGGACTGCGGGAAGGCGCTTCAAGCCTGCTGGCTAGTAACGAGTCGTATCCCTCTTCTTGATTCGGTGTGTAGAGAAGGAATCCGGAAGTTCAGGTCTTCTACCTGTTCTTCATGACGATGTCAACGATGGCGTAGGTCACGTCTTCGCAGCGGTCAAGAGCCGCCTCCAACCACTCATAGATCTCCTTGAGCTTTATGATCTCCAGAACAGGAGCATCATTCCTTCTGAAGAGGTCTCCGATGGCAGCGTGGAGAAGCTCGTCTCCCTGGTTTTCTATCATATCGACTTCCTCGCATCCTCTGTCCACTTGTCTCTGGTCAGCCTTCTTGATGTTCGTCATGAGAACGTTTATCTCTCTAGTTGCTTTAAGGATCAGCCGGGCTAGGCTCCTCATTATCTCAGTGGGCTCCTCTACCTCGAATGTGAGGATGCGTTGGGCCGCAGCGTCGATCGCGTCCAGCACGTCGTCGCACCGTGAGGCCACCGTCATTATGTCCTCTCGGTCCAGCGGTGTGACAAAAGTTGTATTCAGCTTCACGTAGAGTTCATGGGCAACATTGTCTCCTGCATGTTCAGTCTCTTTGATTTCAGCGGCCTTCATATGTACATCATGGTAGTCAGTCAACATCTCGTAGAGGCTCTCCGCCCCCCTCACAAGGATCTGTGACTGCTCAGCCAACAGGTGGAAGAAGATCTTCTCTTGAGGTACTATGAGCTCCTTCAGTCGCATAGATACCAAGAAACCCTCAAGCCGCGATCAGTATTAATATTTGCGTTCCTGCGGCTGCCACATCAAAAGTCACCAGAGAGTCGCTAGTGTACAATGATCTCTGCGAGCATGAAGAATCTGCAGGTAATGTATGAGAAGAAGGCCGAGAGGGGTATTGTGAGTATCCACGCTACCACTATGCTCTTCGCGACACCCCACCTCACCGCGGTGAACCGGCGTGTTGCACCTACACCCATTATGGAGCCGCTTATAGCATGAGTGGTACTTACAGGGGCTCCGGCCACAGCTGTTGTGGCCAAGACCACGGCGGCGGCGGTCTCCGCGCAGGCCCCTTGATAAGGCCTGAGCCTAGTGATCTTGTGGGCCATCGTGTGAACTATCCTCCACCCCCCGAACAAGGTGCCCAAGGAGATCGTTGCATGGCAGGCAAAGGCAACCCAGAGAGGAACATGGAACGTCGACAGGTACCCGTATGTTATGAACATTGCAGTAATGAGCCCCATCACTTTCTGTGCGTCATTGGTTCCATGGGTGACCGAGAAGAAGAATGAAGATGCCAGCTGGATATGGCTGAAGTATCTGTTAACCTTCATGGGACTGGACTTCAAGGAGAGCCTCATGACCGCGGCTGTGAAGAGGAAGGCGAAGATGAAAGCGATGGTGGGCGAGGTCACCATAGGAATCACTACTTTGCTCAGGATCGTTGGCACGTTGATGGCGTCAGTCCCTGCAACAGCCACGCCGACCCCTACCATGCTTCCGACAAGCACATGAGATTCAGAGGTTGGAAGCCCAAACCACCATGTTAATACATCCCAAGCTAACCCGCCAATCAACGCCGCGATAAGGATCTCAGCAGTAACCAAGCTGCTTCTGATTATTCCCTCACCCATCGTGACCGCCACTGCTGTTGGGAAGAAGAACATGCCGACGAAGTTTCCGGCTGCAGAGAGAGCAACAGCCTTTATGGGTGTCAGTACTCGTGTAGCAACGACTGTTGCTATCGCGTTGGCAGCGTCCGTGAAGCCGTTCCAGAATGAGAAAAAGAAGAGGACGCTGAGGGCGGCGAGTAGTACAGGTTCCACAGGTGTCAGTCCACCCTGAGAGAAACCGTAAGTGTTTTTAACGTTTATCAGTAGATCGTTGGATGCCCTTTTTGTCTGGACTTGAACCTCTCTATCTGGCACTGCCGAGGTCCCCCTCATTGACTGGAAAGATCTTGATCAAACATGAGGACTGCACTGGCTGCAGAACCTGCGAGTTAGCATGCTCCTACCATCTCTCAAGGATCTTTCAGCCCTCTATATCGAAGATTCAGGTCGTCTGGAACAGCGAAAGGGGTGAGATGCACGTAATAATGGATCAATGCGATCTCTGTGAAGGGGAGGACGCACCTCTATGTGTAAGGTACTGCTCCCCGAAGGCTTTAGTCTATCAGCCGGCGGCGAACTAGGTTTTGACTGTTTATGCATGGGTTGGTAAGCTTCTAAAGGTCGACCTGACCCATTACAAGACTGTTGTTGAATCGTCTGAACCTCTCGTGAATAGGTTCATTGGAGGCAGAGGCGTAGGTCAATGGCTGCTGTTTAACCATCTGAGATCAGGAATTGATCCACTCAGTCCAGATAACATAATCGTCTTCGGCACCGGCCCATTAACAGGGACCATGGCTCCAGCTTCCAGAATGAGTGTTGACTTGAAGAACGTCTACACGAATGGAGTACTCTCCTCAAGCGTTGGTGGACACATCGGTCCTGAACTCAAGTATGCCGGATTCGATTTCTTGGTTCTTCAAGGAGCCTCCAAGAGGCCGGTCTATCTCTTCGTGAACGACGGCAGAGCCGAGTTCAGGGGTGCTTCACACCTATGGGGGGAATCCACCTGGAGAACCGAGGACATTCTCAGAAAGGACTTGGGCGATCCCCGTATACGTGTAGCCTCCATAGGTCTTGCCGGAGAGAACCTTGCAAAGCCCGCTTGCATCATCGTTGATAAGGCTAGGGCGGCTGGCCGCGGAGGCTCAGGAGCAGTGATGGGGTCGAAGAGGCTGAAAGCCTTGGTGGTGAGGGGTACGGGATCCGTTGATGTAGCGCAGCCGGACAGGTTCATGGAGGAGGTTGAAAGGGTCTGGAGGAAACTGGACGAGAATCAGTCTGTCAATGCAAGGAGGAAGTATGGTACCCGTGCCTCATTACCTTCAGCTAATCGCCTCGGCTTTCTTGGAGCTAGGAACTTTCAAGATGACTACTGGGACGACGGGAAGATAGAGAGGGTCAGGCAGGAGATCCTTAACGAGAGGTATGAGAAGAGGAAGCTCGCCTGCTTTAACTGTCCATTGTACTGCAGTCACCTCTACAAGATTGATTCTGGACCCTATGCCGGCTTGATGTGCGAAGGCTTCCAGATGAATGTTGACTGGGACTTCTCGGCGAAGCTCGACATAGACGACCCTGAGGCGCTTATCAAGATCAACGCCTTATGTAACGAGCTTGGACTTGACATAGACAATACATCAGCACCTGTGGCCTGGGCCTTTGAGTTGTTCGAGAAGGGAATAATCAGTTCAATTGAGACTGACGGCCTAGAGTTGGAGTGGGGCAACTCAGAAGCGGTGATCGAACTCATCTGGAAGATCGCGAAGAGAGAGGGATTCGGCAAGATACTTGCGGAAGGCTCAAAGAGAGCGTCAGAGATTATCGGGAGAGGCTCAGAGAGGTATGTTTCTCACATTAAAGGTCAGGACTCGATCGAAGCTTTAAGGTCTGATAAAGGGTGGGCGCTAGGCTGCGTCGTAGCTACTAGAGGCGGAGGTCACCTGAATGGAGCCTTCCAATCTCACAGAACTCCGCATGCAGGCAACCCCCACTCCTACGACATGAAGGCAGAGTCAGTCTACTGGTTCGAGAAGTTCAAGGCAGCAGTAGACATGCTTGGCATCTGCTACTTCACAACAGTCTGGAGCGACAGAGGATTGCTGGACCAAGATGACCTGGCACGGCTATTCTCGGCAGCTACAGGGGTTCAGGTTGACGGTGAGCAACTGATGAATGTAGGCCTACAGGTTCACAATGTCGAAAAGGCCTTCAACACGCTTCATGCAGGGTTCTCACGCAGAGACGACTATCCACCCAAAAGATTCATGACAGAACCTGTGAAGTCAGGGCCTAACAGAGGAGAGAAACTAGACACAGAGAGTTGGAACATGATGCTTGACCAGTACTACAGAATTCACG
>JAWCLX010000094.1:0-5242 GCA_038850385.1 Bathyarchaeia archaeon
CCTAGCAGACAGGAACGTAACAGCGATCGAGCGAGCATACAGCGAGGTTGTCTCCGAATGACCCACAAAGCAGGTTGGAGGGAGCTCCCAATCGGGGGCCACCTTTACGAGACGGGATCTTCCCTGAAGTACAAGACTGGTTCATGGCGCACCTTCAGACCGATTCTCGATAGAACAAAGTGTACAAGATGCTTGCTCTGCTGGATATACTGCCCGGAACCATCAATAAAGAGAATAGAAGATACTGTAGAGATAGATTATGACTTCTGCAAAGGATGCGGCATCTGCGCGGCAGAATGCCCTGTGAAGGCGATCCAAATGGTTGAGGAGAGGTAGGATGCAGAAGATAATCGGATTTACGGGCGACGAAGCTGTGGCCTACGCTGCGAAACAGAGCTCCGTAGATGTGGTCGCTGCCTACCCAATCACGCCCCAGACGGTGATAGTAGAGCAGTTTGCTCAGTACGTAGCCAATGGCGAGGTTCATACTGAATTCGTCTGTGTAGAGTCTGAGCATTCGGCCTTGTCAGCATGCATCGGTGCGAGCTTGACTGGAGCCCGAGTCTTCACAGCCACTGCAAGCCAGGGTTTGGCTCTGATGCACGAGATGCTCTACTTAGCCTCGAGCATGAGGTGTCCAATAGTCATGGCCGTTGCGAATAGAGCACTCTCCGCACCGATCAACATCTACGCTGACCACTCGGACATGATGGGATCAAGAGACTCCGGCTGGATACAGATTTACGCTGAAGACGCTCAGGAAGCGTACGATTGGACACTCCAAGCATTCGACATCGCAGAGAAAGATGCCGTCATGCTCCCAGTGTCGGTTAACCTAGATGGGTTCACCATCTCCCACTCCATGGAAGGTATCAGAGTCCTAGATGACGATACTGCAAGAAAGTTTCTTCCGCCCAGACCGATCTCCTACACCGTAGACCCTGACAAACCAATCACCATCGGAGCTGGCAACAATCCTGAGTACTACTTCGAGTTTAAACGCCAGCAGGAAGACGCATTACGTAGGTCGTCCAAGGCGGTACTCGAGACAGCACGAAAGTTTGAAGCGACTTCAGGAAGGGAATACGGTCTCTTAGAAACCTACGGCCTCGAAGACGCAGACGTTGCCATGGTTGGCCTCGGAAGCTGCATGGGAACAGTGATGGAGGCTGCAAGGAGAATGAGGAAGAAGGGTGCGAAGGTGGGGGCCATCAAGTTATGGCTCTACAGGCCTTTCCCGGAGAGGGAGATCCTCAGAGCTCTTGAAGGCCTTAAGGCGCTCGTCGTGCTAGACAGATCTTGCAGCTTCGGTGCACCGAACGGCCCCTTGTGTAGCGATATTCTCTCAACCTTACACGGCGCCAAGTCGAAGCTCAGGGTCACTAATGTGATCTGCGGACTCGGTGGACGAGACATAACGATCCCGATGATGGAGGCAATCTATAGACAAGCCCTGAGGCAGAAGAGCCGACTCCCGAAGAAAGACGTCCGATTCGTGGGGGTAAGGGAGTAATGGTGTTACTCAAAGATCTCCCAACCAATGAGCTCTTTCTGCCAGGGCACAGGCACTGCTCAGGCTGCGGTGCGTCGATGGCGGCTAGGATGGCGCTCAAGGCATCTGGAAGGGAGGTCGTCGTAACAAACGCCACCGGCTGTCTAGAAGTGGCATCCACGATCTATCCATACTCCTCCTGGATGGTCCCTTGGGTTCACACTGCTTTCGAGAATGCGGCAGCAACAGCGAGTGGAATAGAGGCAGCATTCAAAGCCATGGCGAGAAGAGGAGGAAGAACAAAGATTCCGCCCATAATATCCTTCGCTGGTGACGGCGGAACCTTCGACATTGGAATGCAATCGCTCTCAGGAGCTCTGGAGAGGGGCCACCACATGCTGTACATCTGCTACGATAATGAGGCATACATGAATACTGGCATCCAGCGCTCAGGCTCAACCCCGCATGGTGCTGCAACGACTACATCACATGCTGGGACGAAGTTGCCGGGAAAGCCAGAATGGAAGAAGGATCTTATAGGGATAAGCATATCTCACGGAATAGAATATGCTGCAACAGCATCAGTCGCCTACTGGAATGACTACATGACGAAAGTCAAGAAGGCTCTTGAGGTCAAGGGGCCATCAGTAATACATGTCTTGGCTCCCTGCCCACGTGGGTGGAGGCATGAGCCTGCGGACACCGTCAGGGTCGCGAAGTTGGCAACTCAGACTCTCTACTTCCCAATATACGAGTTTGAGCGAGGGGCCTACAGGCTCAACGTAAGGGTGCCTAGCCCCTTGCCGATCGAGGATTTTTTGAGGGTTCAAGGTAGGTTCAGCCACCTCTTCAAGCCAGAATTCTCAGGTGAGATCCAGAGGATCCAAGACTGGGTTAACGCAAACTGGGCAAGGATCCTCAGCCTGTGCGGTGAAACACAGACATAGAAGACCGGCCCCTTAAGGATGGGAATGAATTGAGACTCAGACAGATCCTAGCCGCCGTTCTACTCCTGATTGTTGTGATGGTCATACTCTACCCAACGACCGCTACTGGTACAGTGAACCTCAGTGCCCAGTACGAGCAGGCAGTAGTAGAAGCTGAGCCTCCTGTGGGGAGGCTGGTGTTCAAGGGCATCACAAACATCTACGTTTCATTCTCCGAGGTTCGCATCCACAGCGCTAACGAAGAGAACGAAACGGGATGGTTGCCAATAAGCTTCGGAACCCCAAGCATAGACCTAGTAGACCTCAAGAACGAGTTTGGAACAATACTTGTGACGCCGACCGTGCCTGTGGGCGAATACAACGGCGTCATGTTGGTGTTCTCTAATGTCACGGCTGTCTTCAACGGTACGACAGCCCAAGTGGAGAGTGTGCCAGCATACACGGTCGTAGGCCATCGCTTCAACGTCAGATCAGGCTTAGAGACGAACCTCAGGCTCAAGTTCACAGTAGACTACCGCGCCCTCAACTCGAGCCGTCGAGTTTTCTTCGAGGTGAACCCGATAATCGACTAGTTCATCCGGACCCACTTGGAGAAAGGGTTTAGACGAAGGTGAGTTTGCATGTGTGTTCTCGGAAAGAATAAGCTGTTTGAGATGATGGAGAAGCTCAAGCTAGTATATCCTTTCGATCACAACCTCCTCGATGGCGATGGCTACATCCTCACGGTCAGGGATGAGACTGTGCTACACTATCTCGAGCACAAGAACCTCATCTCCCATGAGATAGTATTCACGCCACCAGACGTTGTCGCCCATCTAACCGCGAAGAGCCGCTACGGCAGGATGGGCTTATCCTTCCTGAATGCTGCAAAGGTTCATAGCGGCTTCATCGGTAGGCTCGCGCTCGAACTTGTCAACCTAAGCAATGATCGGCAACCGATAACTATCAAGAGGGGCGATCCTCTCATGCACATGGAGTTTATAACGCGTGAGGGGAGACCATCCCCCTACACGGGGCCGTATCAGTTTCAGTACATGAGTGATGAGGAGGTTAAGATCTACATGTCAATCCTATCTGAACACTTCCCCAACCTCTTCGATCCGCAACTCCTGGATCGGATGATTCGAGAGAGGGTCAGCGTGACTGGCGTGTAGGTTCCAATAGCAGGAAGCAAGCCTAGAAGTCCAACCATAATATTAACGTGTACTTGCATCCGCCTCCTCGCGGTCCTGCCGAACGCTCATTTTCTTGACCGCGCCATCATCCTGCGGCCGTAGAAGTGCATCGCAACACTGAGTATCAGGAAGCCTGCAAATGTGCCGAGCATGACTTGCTCCTGCCTTCCTGATGGCTTCTCAACGATGACTGTATCTTCGACAGCCAGCGCATGTCCACTGACTGAGATCGTCGCGCTAGTATTTGTGTAGCTGTAAACCGTCTTGGAGAAATTCACAGTCTCTATCTGAATTCGCAGGTCAAGACTCTTGGTCTCTGCCACTTTCCAGGACGTAGTCCGGCTGTCAAGGTTGAAAGACCTTGGCCACGAGTCTATCTTGCCCTTCAAACCTTGAAGGTCGAAGATCGTGACATTCCCAGCAGTGTTTGCAGCCATATCCGCAGTTATTGGAGTGAATATAGGCGAGAAGTACCTGACCCCAGTCTGGTTAGATAACCCCTCAACGTACGGTCGGAGCTGCTTTAAACCGACGAGGTTGTAACTCAAGTTTCCCGACCTCAAGTCAGAAGTCACCTTGAAAGGCAACCAGCCGAGATCCACCCTCAAAGTGTCCTGAGCGGAATCTAAAGCTCCTTCCAGAGCGAACCTGGCCGTCACATTGAGCCAAACGTGACTTGATACTATCCCTATGAAAAGCGATGAGACCTTGAGCTCTGGCCTTTTAGCATTCAATGCTTCTTGAAATGCCCCCTGAGCCTCCAAGAGGTCTTGCCCTACAACTTCGATCCTCTTTTCGGGAAATTCGGTCATGTTCTGAAAGAGCTTCGACTCGATCTGGACTTCGATCGAGTCCTCGCCTAGGTTTATCCTGATGCTTGCTCCTGAGGCTCTGGGGATCTGGAAAACAAGGAGTGCAATGAGCAGAGGCATCATCAACAATCTTTTGCTCAAGAATTTCAAGTCCTGATTAGGGGATTACGAATATCGTTCTGGCAGATCAACGGACTCTTGTGCCTGCGGGGATGTGCTCAGGAACCGTAAGCCAGACTGGTTCCCCTTTGTGATCAGCAGCCAGCAGCATCCCCTTGGACTCGCTTCCTGCTATTATCTTAGGCTCCAGATTTGCTAAGACAACAAAATTTTTTCCGACAAAGTATTCAGGCTGGTAAGTCTCCCCGCCGCCTGCAACGACCTGAATCTCTGAGGAACCGAGGTTGACCCTCAGCCTGAAAAGCTTCTGTCTGCCTTGGATTCTTTCGCACTCTGAGACCCGCCCCACTCTAATATCCAGTCTCTCGAACTCGCTGAGGCTCACCGACATAATCAGTCACCATTCTTTCGCTTCTCTAGCAGGGCCATAGATAAAACTATTCTGACAAGTGCAAGAAGACCTGGACAATTCCATAGGAAGTGAGTAGTGATATAGCAGGAACAGCCGGCAGCAGGTAGAATATGAACTGCGTCTTCCTCGGCAGGGCAAAGAATAGGCCATAGACGGAGGCAAACCAGAGTACGGGAAGGATGCTTGGCTGGCAGCCTCTCCTCTTCAGAGCCCTGTAACCAAGCAGAGCCGCTACTGGCAGAGCGAAGGGGTAGACGAAGGGGTTTGCATTAGCTGTGATATTC
>JAWCLX010000095.1:0-884 GCA_038850385.1 Bathyarchaeia archaeon
GATCCCTGCCAGCTCCTTGGCCACGGCCTCGATCACCGGCCTGTCTAGCGAGGGGTCCCCATTCTTCCTAGTTATTGCTGAACCTCCAAGTTTGAGGACTATGAGTTCTCCGGAGGGACTACATGTCTTAGCGATGCGTGTCACAGGCGCCTACCCTAGCAGGGTCTCATACTCGATCACAGGTTCTCTGCAGAAGTTGGGTTTATGGCCTGCATGTTATGCTTAGACCTTCAATCTTCGGCGACTCTTCATCCCCTTGACTTCAGAAGGCCGCGGCTCCTCTTGCCTGATGAGGTCAACCCTCTGAAGACCCTCCCAGTATGGGGGCCGCTCCTCAACTTTCTAGGCACAGGAGAAGATTTCTTGGCGAGCTCTGAGGCGGTCTTTCCTGTGGAGTTGACCCATTCTCGGAGTCTATCAATGTTCTCTTGGTGCTTGGTCTTTCTGCGGTCGTCAACCAGTAGTCCCAGACTCCTCGCCACACTGGTTGAGAGGCCCACCTCTCTGATCTCGGCCTTAGAGTATCCTCTGCCCACCCTCACAGCCTCCTTAAGCCCGATCCTGCGCTTCACTATTGCAGGAGAAGTCACGAGCTGTAATCACTCTCCAATCCTAGTTAGCCCTTGGAGATCCACCTTGCCGAGCTGGTGCTGGCGACGGCTGGATGGTTTGGGTCCACCAGTAGAACCTCTGCCCAGTAGTAGACCCCGTCAGCCCATAGATAGTAGGAGTTCAGAACCTCCATGTTTGGGTATCTCCTCGCAACCCTCTCCTCAGCGATCTGTTTGAGGCTCTTGGCCCATTTGATCTTCGATACGCCCATCGCCTTCTGTCTTCGGCCGGATCTCGGCCTAGTCTTCCTCGCCCCGCCTCTTCTGACCCTG
>JAWCLX010000095.1:959-5213 GCA_038850385.1 Bathyarchaeia archaeon
CAGGTTCTCTGCGCCACTGGAAGGCGAGCTGACGCATCATCATCTTCATCGATTGCCTCTGCTTGCGCCAGTTTCTACCCATCACATCAATTGAGGAGACCAATCCCCTTGCCTCTTGAATATTCATATCCATGTCTTCAGGTGAAGACGGCTGCGTACTTCTGCAGCAGTCTCTTGATAAATCTTCCTGGCAGCAGCGGTGCTGCAGAATGCTACTCAGCTTCTCTGCCTGACCTGCTCCCCACCTAGACCAGTCCCGCCTCTCTGAGGTAGTATCCCTCCTTCTTCTTGGGGCCGAAGCTTCTTAGTCCTCTTTCTCTGAGCTGCACTCGAAGCTTCTGGGCATACTCGGCGGTCACCTGCTCTGTCTTTTCGAGGTGAGAGATCGTCTCCTCCGCCTGTTCGCTTGTCTCGCATCTCCTGATGTAATCTACGGCTGTAGGCAGGTATCCTCTGAATATGTCTCGATGACCTTCTTTGTAGTTCAGACTTGAACCGGAGTCTTCACCCATGATCTCACGCCAGAGGTTCGGGTACCTCTTCTTGAACTCTTCCCGTTCCAACTCAACCAACTTCTCTGCTTCCTAGGTCCGGCCTGGCCTGAACTTCTTTGTGAGTGTTCTCTGCCTCATCATAACCTTGAGGTTCGACTTGAGATCACCATACACTGTTATGCCTGGGCCTATCACTGTTCCGGAGCCGATCTTCACCCCAGGCATGAGGTTAACGTTCACGCCTGTGCTGACGCCATCACCAACGACTGCTCCGAGCTTTCTCCTCCCACTGTCAACGGTTCTATTCCTAATCTTCACTCTAACACTCTTCCCGTCAAGTCTCAGGTTTCCAGTTATGGTTCCTGCACCTAGATTACACCCCTCACCTATTATACTGTCCCCGAGGTAACTCTGGTGAGGGATCTTTGTATGATCCATTACTATACAGTTCTTTATCTCACAGCCGTTGCCCACCCTCACGTTTTTTCCGATGCTAGTGTATCTCCTTATGTAGCAGTTCGGGCCGACGACTGAACCCTCACCTATGTACACTGGGCCTTCTATGCGCGTGCCTGAGAGTATTCTGACTCCCGGTCGAACTACAATGGGACCGAGGAGGATTGCCCCGATCTCGACATCACCACTAATACTCGAACTGAGTGTCTGCAGCGCTCTTTCATTAGCATCAAGCAGATCCCATGGTCGACCTATGTCGATCCAGTCCTCTTGGTTGAGGGTGATTGACTTGATTCTTGTCCCTGATTCCAGAAGCTTGGTCACAGTGTCTGTTAGTTCAAACTCGCCTCTCGGAGATCTCGACGCGGATCCTATCCCCTCGAATATGTTCCTATCAAAGATGTACATGCCTGCGTTGATGAATGAGTCAGGGGGTGGCCGCTTCGGCTTCTCAACTATTCCTTTGACATATCCGTCCTCAACCGTGACGTAACCGTAGCGGTCCTCATCCTTAGCCTTCACAACTGCAAGTGCAGCTTGGACCGACTCGTCGTCGAAGGCTTTCACGACTCTTGCTGCTGCTATGTGTGAGATGTAGATGTCCCCATAACACAGGATGAATCTGGGCTCATCAATTCTGTCTCGCAGTCGAGCAGCCGCGTCAGCCGTCCCCTTAGCCTCTGCTTGATGAACATAATCTATCTTGACGCCGAGGCTACCTCCATCAAGCAGACATGATTGGATGACCTCCCTAAGGTATCCGACAACAACTGTGAACCTGCGTACACCGTTCTGCCTGAAGGCGTCTATGAGGTGATGTATTAACGGCCTTCCCGCTACAGGTATCACATGCTTGGGGCGATTTTCAGTGAGGGGTCTTAACCGGACACCCTCCCCAGCAGCGAGTATAGCGACCCTCATCGCGGCGACGCCTCATACTTCACCTTGAAGCATCAGTCTTTACACTGTGCCTTATTCCGTTTGCGCCTGGTCGGCAGTCTCACGGGGCAACCCGTCTTATTACGCGTTGAGCGATGTTGATGGTCTCGCTCATCAGTGATTCCGTCTCTGCAGGGTCTTTCGCTTCAACGGTTACTCTGAGCACTGGTTCGGTTCCGCTCAGACGTACCAACACCCATCCACCGGGGGATGAGAGTCTAAGCCCATCGATCCTGGAGGCTTCCCCTTCCCTCGGGAGTATTCTCAAAAGTTCTAGTTGAAGCTCATTCATGACCCTGTTCGAGATCTCTGGGGGGCAGGCGACCTTGGTTCTGAGTATCGGATACTTGGGGATAGGCTTGACGAACTCTGAGAGGGTTGTGTTGAGCCTTTCACTGGACACTGCCGCAAGTACCAGCATGCTGGAGAGTATTCCGTCAGGACATAGGCTGTAGTCTGGGTTTATCCATGCTCCACTCGCCTCAGCTCCGAGAGCGGCCTTATGCTCAAGTACGGCTCGAGCGACATTCACGTCCCCAACCGGAGTCCTGATGACTTTCCCCCCTGCTTCTTCCACGCTCTCATCGATGCACATCGACGCGTCGACCGGGACGACTATCGTCCTCTCGCCCTCAGCAGATACCAAGTAAGCAGCATAGGCCGCTATCAACTGATCCATCGGAGCCACGTCCCCAAATTCGTCCACGAGAGCCATCCTGTCAGCGTCACCATCATAGGCGACTCCAGCGTCTGCACGTGTCTCCTTGACTACTCTCGATAGGACGCTCAGGGACTCAGCCGTGGGTTCAGGGGGCCGCCCCGGGAAGAAGCCGTCAGGTTGAGCATTGACCGATAATACTTCACATCCCACTTCGCGGAAGAGGCGTGGGCCTATAGAGTATGCTGCGCCGCAGCCAGGGTCGACCACTACCCTCAATCTCTTCTCTATGACTACTAGGCTCTTGACCATTTCGATGTAGCGGTGTGTGTAGTCCACTCTCTCTGCCCTGCGGAGGTCTCTCCAGTCTGCATATTTGAGGTTGGTTGACTCGAAGATCTCTTCCACCTTCTTTTGTGAGTCATCGTCTAAGGCCATGCCATCCTTGTCGAAGATCTTCACACCATTGTATTCTGGAGGGTTATGACTTGCAGTCACCATCACGCCTGCATCAGAATCTGTATCCGACGCAAGGTAGGCCAGGACAGGGGTGGGGATCATGCCGTGATTCTCAACCTCTGCTCCGCCGGCGAGCAAGCCTGCAATCAAGGAATGGGTCACCATGCCACTTGACTGTCTAGTATCAAACCCTACCGCTACCCTTCCAGAATTTGTGAAGGTTGCGACTGCAAGACCGATCCTCAGAACCAGCTCTGGTGTGAGATCATTGTTGACGACGCCTCGAATACCTGAGGTGCCGAAGAGGTTATGTCTCAAGCCATGCTAGCCCCCTCTCTCAGATGTTCAATCAGACTCATGTATCTTTAGGAAGTCCGGAATTGTCAGTCTAGTGATGGGGGGCAGTTTTGAACTCCTAGTATTGAGCTAGGCCGGCTGCGCTTCTGGAGCTGCAGCTACAGCAGCCTCTGGAACCGCTGGAAAAGAGAGAAGTTTAGATTTCCTGACCCCGCAGTGGCGCAGAGGGGATATTCGCTTCGCAAGATTGTAGATCTCTGAGCCTATGCCTGCCTTCCCGACGCTTAGAAGGACCATGTCGTGGCAGAGCTGGTCATAGGTCAGGTTCTTGGCCTTCTCCTCGAGAACCTCACGCATTACGCGTCTGATGGCGCGTTGTTGAGAGACCTTGACTCTGCCTTTAGCAAAGGCCACGATAGAGATCCTGGAGGTGTAGCCGTCTTTCGTCGTAATCTTGAATATTCCGTCAACTCTTGAACTCCCTCTGCGCACAAGGCTTCTGAGGTAGTCTGCCGAGTACTCATGCCCCTTTAGTATTGTCTCTGCCCTGTCTCCTTTAACTTGCCTTATCAGAAAGTAGAGCTTGATCGATTGATGAGAGAAATCTCCTGTAATCTCGTAGAGTGTGCTCTCAACTACTCTTCCAGGCAGCTTTGAGGCGTCTGAGCAAGGGATGTTTGCGATGTTGATCTCTCCAAAGTAGGATGGCGTGTATACTGAGTACCATTCCTTCATACGCCACTTATCACGGATTCTTCCGGTGGCCTTTGACAAAGGTTAGACCTCGACGCCGGTCCGAGCTACTAGAGTGCACCCGCTTAAAATGTTTGCTGGAGGTTCACGATTCTTTTTGGTTTGATGATGTTCGGTTCTGCCTGCCTTCACTTTCGAGGACTGTTTGATCTTGGGTTAGCTCAGCTGGCGGACCTTCATCTCTTTCGGGGAGGCCAT
>JAWCLX010000096.1:0-5086 GCA_038850385.1 Bathyarchaeia archaeon
TCACCGAAGACGTGATACCAGCCATAAGTATCTATCATGCCTGAATGGTTTCCGATGCTGGGCTGGGCTTCAACGGGGCTAAGGAATGGAAAGACGTAGAACCAGGTGAGAATGAACAGAAGAGGCAGCCCTTTTTTCAAGGCCATGGCAGAAAGCCACTGGTTCTTACTCGGTTTGAGGATATTTAGTTTTTTCTTGAGCGTAACCAGGATTTCCATTGGAGGAAAAATCTGGGAGCCATAGATGAGCGCTTGAATACGTGAAGTATCCTCCTGCCATCGGCGGTTAGGTCGAGTCGGCTGTGGCGTTGCTCCTTCCTAACTCAGGCCTACTTCCCAGATATTCCAAGTATGGCTCCGATCACACCCATGACAAGCGCGATGAGGCCCATGAACATGATGACGTAGGGCCAGTAAGGCATAGTGAAGAAGTATACTAGAACTAGGTAGACGTTCGCGAGTGATGCGAGGAAGACGATTATTCCACCTAGGGCCAGATACCTTAGCCAGATGAGGAATGCCCCCAGGAAGATGAGGGTGCCGAGGATGACGCCCATCACAGCTCCACCGTAGATGTATGGTGCAAGCCATCCAGGAACGTCTCCGGGGAAGAGTAGGCCGAGTATCGTCGCCGCTATTCCAGCAAGCATAGTCACTATGCCTGCGAAGAGGGAGACAGCGAAGCCTTTGACCGCTCTAGGTCTCGGCGGGAATGTTGGAGGCGGGTATACAGGTACAGGTATGGCGAGGAGTATGCGGTCTATCATCCCTTTCCCAGCTTGTAATGATAGTGGACTGTACAATTCTTAAGACTTTGGATATTCTCTTCATTGACGCTTCTTTCAGTCGATTTTCTTAATGTTCTAGCCTTCATGAGAACAGCCCAAGCATCAACAGCTCATATCTTCCACGTATGCTTGGCAGGCTGAGGCTTAGACTACGGCAACACAAAGAAGACTGAGGCCAGCAAGGCGATGCCTATCAAAGTCCTCTGGATGATCCTTCCTTTGAACTGGGCTGTGCTGAGGCGGTTAACTTGAACCATACCTAACCCGATCAGCAGCCCCATCAGGATGACTGGGGAAGCAACCCCGAGTGTGAATATCGCGACATCGAAGAGCGGGGTTGTCGAGTTCACCAGAAGGACAAGCAGGAATACTGCTATACATGGCAGCTTGACGAGTGAGAAGACTGAGCCGAGGGCGAAGTCGTAGCTAGGGCTATTAGCCGCTCTCGCTTTTGCGATGAAGCCCTTGAGGAATTGTGGTGTTTTGAAAAGCGGCATCTTCGCTTCTATGCTGCTGCCGCTTCCCCATCTCCTCGAGTAGATATCATGTGCGACCTCAACGAAATGGATCAGAGCCATCGCCACCAGCAGGAGGACGACAAGCCACGCCAGTGAGACTATAGAGTTCATGACTGCAGGGTTTGTTACAAGAAGGGAGAAGAAGACAAGGTATGCATACACGAGTCCGAGTGAGATCAACCCGATCCTCTTGGCTACGGCCTTAAGCTCTGTCTTCGTCGATGTTGCGAAGAAGAATGACGCCAAGGCTATGAGGCAGGGATTAAACCCTGAGATCGCCCCTAGAGCAAAGACCAGAGGCTGGGAGAGACGTGTCTCAGCCTTCTTCTGCTCCGCCACCCCAAGCAGAGATCCCTTCGCGACGTAGTAGGCAGCCTTCTGGATCTTTCCGTCATTGAATGGGGGATAGAAGACCAAGCCGACTTTTGAGTCGTGGATCACTAGTGCAGTAGCGCCGAACTGGTTCTTCGAAATATTAAACGCCCTGAAGTAGGCGTCTCCGACATCTTTCTTCCTGTAGTAGTTTAGTGTGTTGAAGGAGACTTCGTCAGAGCTCAGGTTGCCCTGCCAAGCTGGAAAAGACTTGGATATGAAAAGGTTCTTGCCTTCCTCACAGGCAGGGCAGGTTGTATAGTAGAGAAAGACGAAGTGAATCTTATTGTCCTGCGGAATCCCCGCCGTAGGCTCATAGAAGATCGGTGTTGCCCCCAGCTCCTTGCGGATCTCACTCTCAGCCTGAGGCTGTGCTCCAGCCCCACCATCACCAACCACGGTCTTTCTCTCTTCCTTTGCAGCGAAGAAGGCGACGTTCAAGACTGTCGCTGCAAGTATAGCGACCACAACCACTGCAAAGAGAAGGTTCTTCAGGTTTCTTGTCTGCAATGATTCTCCTCCCGTCGACTAGGCCCTTCTCACTCCTGGGCTCAATTTTGCGAGACTCTACTAAAGGGTTTCGTCTCAGCCAGAATGGAAGAAGAGACGAGCAGATAAAGCGGTGCATACTCGAGCAGCCTGAAGGCTACAGGATCGTAGGCAAGTGAGAACTGTGGAAGATAAGCCAGGACGACCGCGCCTGAGAGATAGAGCCAGGGGATACTCACCATATGCAGACCACGGATAGCCATGAAGGGAAGGATCCAGAGCAGATACCACTGGAACAGAGAAGGGGCAAAGAGGAGAAACACTCCATACACCATTATAGATACATGTGAGAGGTCAAGGAGCGACCTCAGCCGCCTCATCCACAAGATCCCGGCGAGCGACGCCAGAAATGCTGAGTAGACGAGTACACTGGCCATCAATCTTCCCGTATTCCAGGATCCCAGAACCATATCGAGTAGAGTGAAGACTGATGCGTTATACGTTATGTTCTGGGAGTACCAGAAGATCTGAAAGAGGAGATTCAACCCGGATGAGGCCAGAACAGGCGCAAGAAAAACCGCTGAAGAAGACAAGAATACCAGAAAGAAATCCCTCAGACCTCTACTTTCAGAATCCTTCAGGTGCTTAAGGTACGCAGGCATAAGGAGGAGAGGGTAGAGCTTCGACCAACTGGCTAGTGAGAAACTCAGTGAGGATAGGCGAACTTTGTTTCTGCACAGGCAGTGAAGGCTCAGGAGAATGAAGAGGGTCATCAATGGTTCTATGTGAGCATTCCCCGCAGACTCCACGACGAGCAGAGGCGACCACGCATAAATCACGATTCCAGGAAGCTGGTTGCCTCCCTTGATCTCTCTTAGCAGAGCCGCGATCAACAGAACGTTAATCATGTCTATTATTGAAACAGCGATCTTCGGCCCAAGAAAACTGTCACCTGCAAGCAGGTAAGTCCCCGCGAAGAACATCTGGGCTACAGGTGGATAGACCGTAAATGTATGCTTGAACTCGTAATCAGCAAAATATGGGACGTTCTTGAAGGCGTCCAGCTCAGGTGCGTCCGGCCTGTACAGGTAGGGGTTGACTCCGTTAGCGAGCAGTCTCCCGTCCCAGAGGAACCTCATAAAGTCATGGCTGAGCCCTGGCTTGAGGGGGATCATCATGATTCTGAAGACTACAGAGAAAAGGAGGACTGTGAAGAGAAGTCGCAATCTCAAAGAAGTTGATCGAGCATGCAGTCTAGCGACTAGGACCAGTGAAAGTACGTATAGTATGAAACAGAGGAGGAAGAGAACAACATATTCCCCTATCCTCAATCCTGGATCATCCAAGAGGAGGATTCTGGAATAGACGCCGACCTGAGCAAGACCAAGCACCGTGAGGATCGCCAGGCATGCTCTCTCCGAAATGTGAAGGCGTAAGCCACCAGGCCTGTCAAAGGACACTGGCTTCACCGCCTATGAACCATCCGTTCTGCATGGGTCTGAAGTCTGTCCAGCGCATAGCCTACCCTCCGGTGACTGGAGACTCTTTCCCGAATAGGGACGGGGGGTCTTGCTCTAACTCAGTCTTTGAGTCGAGAGGGATCTCCTGCGCAGAACCAGAACCGCGAGCAGGAGGCAGATTGATGTGATGAACGGTGCAGCATACTCATGGAATTCAGGTATCGGCACCCCTGACTCCTCCAAGTAGAAGTCATACGTGACAGTGCCTCCGTCTGGTACAGCGATAACTTTGCTCACCGGTTTGTAGCCTGGCATACTGGTGATCAGTTCCCATGATCCCGTGCTCAGAAAGAGTTGGTAGCGACCATCCGAGGTGGTTCTCGCCCTGAGGACTATGTGTCCGTCGGTAGCGGTCACGTTCGCCCATCCGAGCGCTCGGTAGTCACCCATGTAGTTTCTCGCATAGACAGTCCCCACGACCATCGAGCCGCCTGCAACGACCTGGCCTGGAGACAACAGCAACCATGCAGATACTAGCAATGTGAAACTTGCAACCAGCACATGGAGCCTCAACGGCGCAACCTTCCCTTGATAGACTGTTGTCGTAGGTAAAAAATCTGTCTACTCAGGAAACGGCAGGCTTCTACCTTAACAGAATAGTTCAAGAACCAGATCTTGAGCCATCCTCACAAGAGCGACCGGTGCATATTCGATGATATTGCTCACTCAGATCCCACTATCCCTCTCCGCAGAGGAGGCTCTGAAAGTTGGTGGACTGGGGCGGATATCTGAGAAACTGCATAACCTGGAGGATCTCATGGAGGAGTGCAGACTTCTGATAAGACCTGCCGCAGTCTACACCTATGTTAAGATCAGGGAGGTCAAGCATTCAAGGATCCTTCTGGAGGATGGTAGAGAACTGAGCAGCCCTAAGCTTGCTGAGGAACTCAGGTGCGCCTCTGAGGTCGCGCCATACATTGCGACAATAGGCCCGGACTTGGAGCGCAGGGTCAGCGAACTCGGGAAGAGCAGACTCCTCGATTCATGGGTCCTCGATAACCTCGGGACATATGCACTACGCAAGATCTCGAGATATGTTGAGGAGAGGATAAAGGCTGAGAAAGGCTGGAACATCTCCAGGTTCAGCCCAGGCTCAACCCCTTCCTGGGGTCTAGAGCAGCAGGAGGTGATCTTCAGCATCTTCTCCAAGGAGAAGATTCAGGAATCTCTAGGAGTATTATTATCGGAAAAGTTCGTGATGAAACCTCGTAAGACCGTCTCAGGAATAATGGCTCAGGCGGCGAGTGATTACCATAACTGCCGGGAGTGCCCGAAGATCTGTGAGTACCGGCAGAGACCGTTCAAAGGTCAAACTTGAGCCGTCTGCAAGCGTTACAGACCCCTATCATGACGGCTTCATCCATTTCCCGTAAGGAGCCACAAGGACTCTAGGTTTCTTC
>JAWCLX010000097.1:0-5003 GCA_038850385.1 Bathyarchaeia archaeon
CTACCATCCCTGGCGCATTCCTCCTCAAAATACCGCTCAGGAATGGTGTGGGGCTCCCCCCTCGGCCTGCTGCCGCAGACTGGGCAAGCCTCATGCCTTGAGACATTGATCTTCTCGAATGAGAGGTCGCCTAAGCTTACGAGGAGGAGTCTGCCTGCGAGCTGAGGGCTCTTTCCAGTCAGGATCGACACCGTCTCATAGACTTGGACGCTCGCGATGACCCCTATCACAGCAGGGTGAACCCCCACAAGGGAGCATTTCGGGAGCGCACTGTCCGTGAGGCCCGGGAAGATGCATTCCAGGCATGGAGTCTCCCCCGGGATTATTGTTGAAGCATTCGCGATCGACTCTATGGCGCCGGCGAAGATGTATGGGATCCTCTTCTGCTGGCAGGCTCGATTCACCAGGTAACGTATATCCATACTGTCTAGGGCGTCCACGGCAACGTCTGCGCCATCTACTATCTTTGAGACATTTCTGTTCATGATCGGTTCCGCGAGGGGTTCCACCGTGATGTTAGGGTTAAGTTTTCTAAGTTTCCTATCTGCGACCTCAACCTTGGGTCTGCCAACAGATTCAGCGTCGTAGAGATACTGTCTGTGTAGGTCAGACTTGGAGACTATGTCGCGGTCGACTATCCTTATGTGGCCCACGCCCATGGCGGTCAACATGAGCATTGCAGGAACTCCTAGGCCACCGCATCCAAGGATGCAGACTCTGGAATTCTTAAGTCTAACCTGGCCGTTGTACCCTATCTCGGCGAGCGCCAACTGTCTGGAGTAGTACTCGAACTCCTCTTCTGAGAGCTCCTTCTGCACGATCTTCACATCAGGCGATCTAATCCTGTTAAACATTAGCCTTAATGGTTACGGTTCTGCGACTCGTGGACTGTTTGCGGAGTGGCCCCGCCTTGGCAAATGGAGGCCTGCTGAGTTACCGAGAGATCTCCTCAAGAGTCCTGCCCATAGTCTCGATCCCGAGGATCGCGACAGCGACAGCCGCGGCGAAGTGCGCTGCGCAGAATCCGAGGAAAGTCTGGAACACCCCCATACTGGAGACGGAGAGTGCAGTGGCGATCGGTGCTATTATCCCCGCTATTCTTCCCACCGCTCCTGACCAGCCGGCGCCTGTGGCCCTTATCCTTGTCGGGTAGAGTTCAGGAGTGTAAGCGTAGGTTACAGCCCATGCGCCTAGGTTGAAGAATGAAATCGCCCCGCCGAAGGCTATGATGGAAAGCTCAGCCCTGCTGGTTCCGAAGAAGTAGCTGGCGAAGCCTGCGAGTACCATGTAGCTTACAAGTATGGGCCTCCTCCCAACCCTATCTATAAGGTAGGCAGCGCTCAGGTAGCCTGGGATCTGTAGTGAGGTTATCAGGAGGGTGAACCAGAGGGCTCTGACGAGTGTGAAGCCCTGCTCACTGAGGACCGTCGGCAGCCAGATGAAGATCCCGTGGTATGTGTATGCTATGCAGAACCACAGGATCCAGAGCATCACCGTTCTCCGCCTTAGAGTTCTGGACAGAAGCTCCTTGACAGAGACCTTAGAGACCTCAGGGGGAGCGGTCACTTCCGGAACAGGGAAAGAATATTTCTCAAGTATCATCTTCGCCTGCTGAACCCTCCCTCTAACCTCAAGGTATCTTATCGACTCAGGCAAGTATCTCTGAACGAATGCCACCAAGACCAAGCTGAGGAACATGACTGGGAAGAGGGCTCTCCAGCCTTGCGCCGGAATCACGAGGAAGGCGATGACACTTATCAGCAGGGCGCCGAACGACCATGAGCTCTCAAGTACAGCAACAAATGTCCCTCTTCTTCTCGCGGGTATGTACTCCGACATCCAGGTGCTCAGCACAGGCATAAGCCCGCCTGTCCCTAGGCCGCCGAGAAAACGCAGTATCATCATCGAGTTCTGATCCCAAGCGAAGGCGCAGAGGCCTGTGAAGAGTGAGTACGAAACTATTGTGCTCTGGACTGTGACCTTCCTGCCGACATGGTCTGCCAGGTAACCTATGCCAGAGGCTCCTAGGAACATGCCGAGATAATGCGCCGTGGCCAGTAGACCGATCTCGGTGAGTGAGAGTCCCCACTGAGACTTTATCGCTGGAGCGGCGAATGATATTATCATGACTGCTATGCCGTTGAAAGCCCAGGCGAGACAACTGACTCCTAGGAATCTGTAGTGGAAGATGTTTATCGGCGCTCTCTCGAGACTTGTATGCAAAGACAGTGGCCGTCACCTATTTCAGACTCAGATTCTACCTGTGTAGGAGGTAGATAAGACGATTGATCACTTGAAAAAGTCTTCCAGAAGCCTCCGCGTTCCTCTCCTGATGATCTCGGTGAGTGTCGAGGGGCTAATCCCCAGTCTGCGTGAAAGCACTTTAGAGTCGACCCTCCTTGGGTAGTCGAAGTAGCCTGTCTGTAATGCGATCCACAGTATCCTCTGCTGCTTCTCAGTAAGAACCTTCGTCCTGGATTCGAACTTTCCGACCTGCAGCACCTTCACTTTGACGCTGCTCCTCTCCAACTCCAATATTATGCGTCTGTACGCTGTGAAGCTTGGAGCTATGAAGCTGTACATGATCGTCGATTCCGTGAGCCATCTGCCAGACACCAGGAACGTGTCATGTGAGAGTATAGTGTTGCATACCCTGCAGCCTTCACTCTCAATCCATGATGTTGATGTGCTCCGCCGTCTGTTGCTGAGGGCCCCTGTGTGTATTCCCAGAAGCATCATCTTGGCTTGATCCGCAGGCAGCTCTACCAGATGCTTCACTGCACCCTTCCTCGATCCTCTGATGTCAGTTATCTTGAAATGGCTGATCCCGGAAGGTCTAAGCATGTCAGCGACTTTGCAGTCCCGATTCTCTACTTCGATGACTGCGTGGCATGGGTTATTCCACAGGACTGCCATGTCTATCCCTAATGTTTCAGGGACATATTTATCCTCACATCAGAGATCAGCTGTAGTATTGATCGAGTTCAACAGGGTGCAGCAGGCTTGAATAGGGCTAAAGTAACATCGACGACGCTCCTTGAGGCGCGGAAGGGAGCAGCGCCGCGATCGGTTTAGGCTCGAGCTGCGACGACGACTGCGAACGAGATCAACTTGGCAACCATAGACAGGCTGCGGCAAGAAAGACTGCGCCGATGCGGCGGCCACGGACTCTGGGGCATGAAGAATCTCAACCCGAGAAAGAAGAGGCGCAGAACACGGAAGAGAATGAATAGATCCTGAAACCAGCCCGGCGACCGACAAAATTCCACTGTAGGCGGAAACTAATTGAATCCATCATTCGAGAAGGATGAGAAGAAAGAGTCATTGAGGCGTCTCATAAGGCGACTTCACAAGGGTGCAGACATAGAAGTACTGAAGGAGGAATTCAAACAGGTTGTGGCTGAAGCTTCAGGACCAGAGATCAGTCAGCTTGAAGAGGAACTCATCAGGGAAGGGGTTCCAAGAGATGAGGTCCATAGGCTGTGCGACCTCCACCTTGAGGTCTTCAGGGAGTCCCTGGACAGAACTAGGCTTGTGACACCGCCAGGACACCCAATCCATATCTTGATGGAAGAGCACAGCGCAATCCAGGGACTAGTGGATGAGCGAAGGGAGATCGCAAAAGGTCTTTTGGAGAAGATTGATTCAGCATCGACGGAGAGTATGATTGATAGGTTGAACCATATCGCCGCGCATCTAGAGACTGGCGAAAAGCACTATCAGAGGGAGGAGAACGTCCTATTCCCGTACCTTGAGAAGCACGGGGTGGCCGAGCCGCCCGCGATCATGTGGATCGAGCATGACAAGATAAGGGAACTGAAGAAGAGGATTCGTGCGGTCAGTGGTGAGAGCGGAAGGTTGAATCTGCCTCAATTCAGGAGGGAGTTGGATGAGCTTTCAGTATCAGTTTCGGAGACCATCTCAAAGCATTTCTATAAGGAGAACAATATTCTCTTCCCAACAGCATTGAAGGTGATTCCGCAGAATGAATGGAGAGAGATACGTGAACAGTTTGATGAGATCGGCTACTGTAGCTTCACCCCTGGAGCCGCGCTCGCTCCTTTACAAGAGGCCGCTGCCATGAGTTCGGAACAGAAAGGACAAGAGAGGATCGCTTTTGAGACAGGCTCCCTCTCAGCTAAGGAGATTGAGGCGATCTTCGATACGCTTCCCGTCGACGTAACATTCGTTGATAAAGAGGATACTGTGAGGTACTTCAACAAGTCCAAAGACAGGATCTTCATACGAACAAAAGCGGTCCTCGGAAGAAAAGTTCAGCAGTGCCACCCTCAAAAGAGTGTGCACATCGTAAACAGGTTGTTGGATGAATTGAAGAGCGGGAGAAGGGTGGTGGGCGACTTCTGGATCAATCTCGAAGGTAAGTACGTCTACATCCGCTACTTCCCTGTGAAGGACAAGGATGGGGCATACCTAGGCTGCCTAGAGGTGACGCAGGACATAGCTCCAATAAAGAAGATTGAGGGAGAACGGAGACTCCTAGATATGGAGAAGTAGCGCTGACAGCCGTCGAGCATCAGGCCCGACGATCTCCCCCCTTGTGCAGTGGGCGAACTGCATTCGCCGCCACCATCCTTCAAGATATCGGGTACAGGAGCTTCTGGAACTGGTTCGTGACCTAACTCGATCAGTCTTGTAGGAGTGTCCATGAAGTCGCCCTGACGCCGAGCTCTGCGAATATTAAGCCGTCCGAACCGCTGAGGATGATCACAGCATCATTCTGTGGCTCAAACCTAGACTGGACCATTCTGAGCTTGCCATGGTTACGAGTGCAGCCTCAGGTAGGCCGGCATCAGAAGGTGTGGGTGCAGTCTTCATCCAGAATCTGAAGAGAGGAAGAGTGGCAAAAATGATGATGGCGATAGTGGTTCCTGCACTCGGGTCAGACGGTCTGTTGAGTATATCCTCAGCTCTGTTGGTAGGTGGAATCCTTGCTGCACTATCGGGAAGAGTCTTTTAATCTGTTACCGGCGATGTGCTAGGAG